>JAJLJK010000340.1:0-6370 GCA_033844885.1 Bacteroidota bacterium
CAATCGATCAAAGGCCTTCACGCAGTGAATGATCACGGGTTTTTTAGCTTGTTCGGCCATTCCACATTGAAGAAAGAAAAGGTGCTCCTGATCACTCAGAGAGGCTTCGGCCATTCGGTCCACACCGGATTCTCCCAAAGCAAGGCAATTCTCATTCAACAATGCGTCCATGAATAATTCCCGATCCGGGAAGCGGTCATCCTTGATGTCCCAAGGGTGCAATCCGACAGAATAATACCCTTCCGGTCGGGATTGATCGGTGGACCATCTCCAGTTGCGAAGGATCAATGTATCGATCGCCTGAGATGGATTATGACTGTGAATATCCAGGAATTGTATCACTCGGTAAAGGTCGGAAACTATTCTCAGTGAACCGCCTCATGCCTTTGGTCAATGGCGGATCTAGTTCGTTTGATCTGATCCAGGTGTCGCAATTCGTGGTTGACAAAGAACTCAAGGGCGTCCCCAAACTGAAAACGGATCCCTTTCAAGGTAGTGGGAACCCTGGTGGACAGAGACGACATCCTTGCCCCTTCGATAATGTTCAGGATCTCCTGTTGGTCCTTTATGAACTGATCGACCACATCTATTGGAAGCTTAACGGGACCAGGATCTTTGTCTTTGAAAGCACGCATCCTGTAGCGGACCTTGCCTTGACGAGGTAACATCGATCGGGAAGAATATCCTCCGAACCAACCCCTTGAAAAATGACCGTTTCCCGATTTGCCCTGGTTTATGGCATTCTTAAAGGTGGGGATGTAAAATTCCGAATAAAGGTTCATATGTTGAATGCACGCCAGGATGCTCCACTTTCCCGGTTCAGGTTCTCGGTTGAGTTCCTCCAGCGATAACCCTTCGGTCAATTCACGGATCATTGTATTGATGGTTTGGACATCTTTTTTCCTTTCCGATAGAAATTTCTCGCTTTCCATGGCTCTGATTCTTTGCTACAAAGTTCGGCTTGGTCGATTTCATGGCCATTGATCCAAATCAAGAATTTCGAAGTCGACTTAATGTCTCTGGGGTCATCCGAAGATAGGCAGCGATGTACTTTAAGGGGATGTGTTGAAACACCCTTGGATTCCTTTCCAGAATTCGTTGATACCTCTCCCTGGGTGACGGGGTGAGGAGGTCGATCTCGCGTTCAAACTGCTGGATGATTAGGTCCTCCAAGGCCTTGGTCCAATGTGAATTGAATTTGGGGTCTTCCTTTCGCCATTTCTCAATAATGCTGGAGGGAAGATATCTCACCGAACTTTTTCTGATGGCCTGAAAGGCAAACTCCGTCGGTTGACCATTTAGGAGGGTAGGGAAGATCGCCAGAAGGTCAGGGGCGTACCCCAATCGAATGGTAAAGATCTCATCTCTAGTAGGGTAGAGGATCTGAAAGGCACCTTCCTCTACAAAGAACAGTCCGGCTTTGGTATCGCCAACATCGATGAGGTACTCACCTCTTCGGATGATTTGGGTCTCTCCCCAGGCATTTTTTCTTTCTCCCTCCAAAAGAGGTTGGATATGTGGCGGTATCTCCATTCCCCTAAAGATACGACCCAAAAACAAAGAACCCCCGCCGTGGCGAGGGTTCTTTTTATGATCGAAAGTTGAATCTCAATAGTATCTCTTACGACGCACCTGAGCAATGTGCTTGCTCAGTCGGATCACCTGGCGGCTATACCCATACTCGTTGTCATACCAGACGTAAAGTACGATGTTTTTGCCATCAGGGTGAACAATAGTGGCTTTGGAGTCAAAGATCGAGGGTGCAGAGTTTCCGACGATATCCGAGGAAACCAATTCGTTGCTGATGGAGAAATTGATCTGCTCAACGAGGTCACCATGAAGGGCGGCCTTGCGCATGATCTCATTGACCTCTTCGATGCTGGTCTCCTTACCAACTGTCAGATTGAGGATCGCGAGAGATCCATCAGGTACAGGAACGCGAATGGCGTTGGAGGTCAGTTTTCCATCCAATGAAGGAAGGGCCTTGGAAGCCGCTTGCCCAGCACCTGTCTCAGTGATCACCATATTGATAGCAGCACCACGACCACGACGGTACTTCTTGTGCATATTGTCGACCAGATTCTGGTCATTTGTGTAGGCGTGAACGGTTTCAATATGACCTTTCTCTACACCAAGATTATCCTCTATCACCTTGAGAACGGGAACAATGGCATTGGTGGTGCAGGAAGCAGCAGAGAAGATATCCACCTCCTTTGGGTCGTAAAGCGCCTGATTGACACCGTGAACGATATTGGGGACCCCTTTTCCTGGAGCAGTGAGGAGAACCTTACTGGCCCCTTTGGCAGAAAGGTGACGGCTAAGGGCTTCCTTATCCTTGAACACACCCGTATTGTCAATGATAAGGGCGTCATTGATGCCATACTTGGTATAGTCAATGTCCTCTGGATTATTTGCGGAGATGAACACGATGGAACGTCCGTTGATCACCAGAGAGTTATTGTCTACATCTGCCTCTACGGTTCCGGGGAAAGCACCGTGAACTGAATCCACGCGAAGGAGGGATGCTCTCTTTTCCATGTCATCATTACCCCGAGTGACCACTGCACGAAGGCGCAATTGTTCTCCACGACCTTCTTGTGCGATCAATTCGCGGGCAACCAAACGGCCAATTCGACCAAATCCGTAAAGAACGACATCCTTTGGAGTGGTGTGATTGCCATCGGATCCGATGAAATCCGACATTTTGGCTTTGATAAAGGCCAAACGGTTTTCGTAGTTGCTTCCTTCCTCGATCCACTCTGCCGTAAGTCGTCCAATGTCAAATCGTGCTGGACAAAGGTCAAGTTGGAGCATTTCCTCCAGAAGGGCAGTAGAGTCCTCGATGGTGATGTTCTTTCCGACAAACTTCCGGGCGTAGTTGTGAAGATTCAGGATCTCACTTGGACGCATGTCGATCAACTGGTTCCGGAAAAGGACGGTCTCGATTCCTCTCTCATAGAAAAGATCGTTGATCGCCTTCGCAAAGGCAACCGCCAATTTCTCTTTGCCGATCCGGTCTTTCACGGACTGCTCGTAACTTTGATGTACACTCATGGCGAAGTGTGATGTTGGTTAAAATTTCGGGCAAAATTACCCCTTTTAACGGGTTCACCAAAGGAGAAACTCAAATAGCCGATCCTGTTTTTTGCAAGTTTCGATGTACGGTGCGATTGGATTCCTAAAGTGTAGATCCCATGGGTAGAACCATCGGGTTTTGAGTTTTCGGTAACTCATTTTGAGCCCTTCCTTTAATTCATTCTCAGTACTTTGAGGATCGAAACCAAAATACCTTTCCTGATATGAAACGAATCCTACTAGCCTTGGCCCTCTCCATGGGGATCTCTGCACAAGCTACCCACCTCATGGGGGGTGAGATAATAGTGCAGGATCTGGGAGGTGGAGACTATCTACTTGCTTTATTCGCCTACCGTGATACTGCGGGAATTCCCATGGCGACATCAGCAACCTTCAAATTCTATGATATGATGGGGAACTCGGTCTATACAACGACCACGAATTACGACTCCATCATTTCCGGAAATCTTCTCCCCATGTATCCATATGGTGTGGAGATCTATCTTTTTTACGATACCATCACTCCGAATCTACCGGCTGGCAAATACAAGGTTGCCTGGGATAATTGTTGTCGAAACGGAGCCATTCAGAACCTGAGTGCTCCGCTGAATGAGTCGATGTATCTGGAGACCGAATTCGAGATATTTTCCAATGCACCCAATTCGACGCCTTTCTTTTTGGTGCCTCCGGCCATTTACCTTCCAGTGAATACCAGCTGGCAATACAACCCTCTTCCCTTTGACCCGGACGGGGATTCCCTGTATTGGAGCATCGATACCCCACTCACCAATATGAATCAGTATTGTTTGGGATATACCACACCACCTGGAGCAGCGTCCAACCCATTTTCCATCGATCCTGTGACCGGTACCATATCCTGGACCGCCAATACTTTGGGGAACTTTGTGGCCACAGTTCTTGTGGATGAGTATCGGTTTGATTCAACGGCCACCGGTGGTGGTCAGTGGATGCAGATCGGCCAGATCCGCCGCGATATGCAATTCATCGTGGTCAATGCCAACTCGTCCGGTCATCCAAGGTTCACGAATCTTTCGA
The DNA here is from genome assembly GCA_033844885.1 of Bacteroidota bacterium. Taxonomy (GTDB): domain Bacteria; phylum Bacteroidota; class Bacteroidia; order Flavobacteriales; family Schleiferiaceae; genus JAJLJK01. The sequence goes on from JAJLJK010000340.1 coordinate 4,132, forward strand.
ATTTCCCACAGAACCCTCAGGGTTATTATACCTTCCAGGCTGCTGCTGGTGTACCGGTGAATGTCACTTTCATCGCCGATCATACAGATCCGAATGCTCAGATCTTCATGGGCGCCTTCGGGGAGATGTTCCTTGCAACGGCATACAATCAGGCTTCGTTCAATGTGACCCCAACCGGAAATGGAAATGAGATCCAGGGAACCCTTTCCTGGACCCCGACCATGAATGACCTTAGGCCAGAACCCTACCGCACCGCCGTTCGGGTATCTGATGGGTTCTTCGTCAATGACGCTACTGTCCTTATTGAGGTCACCAGTGCTTTGGGTGAGGATGAATTGGAACTGGGTGACCGAATTGGAGTTTATCCCAACCCAGCCTCAGATAGGGTTTACGTCGAGATCAACACCCGCTTGGATGATCAGGTCCGTATTGATTGGTTGGATATCACCGGAAGGGTCGTTCGATCTGAGGCGAATATTCAACTGAAGAATGGACAGAATGTGATCGTTCTTCCTGTTCAAAATCTGGAGCGGGGATTGTATTTCCTCTGGATCCAAACCCCTGATGCCACAGCACAAGAGAGGATCATCCTCAAATAGAGTTTAGAGTTCAAGCAATCATAGAAAAGGGCGCCATATTGGCGCCCTTTTTCTTCTTAAGCTAAACTGAAACTAAACTAAAACCTGTAAACGATCACATTCCAAAGGCAAAATATCCGGGCCTTCCATTTGGGTGAATTCCCTGCACCAGAACCCCATCTCCTTTTTCGAGGTCCGCAATGGCTGAAGAGAGATCATCCAGATTTCGAATGACCTGATTATTGATCCGAGTGATGATGAAACCTTCACTCACACCGAGTTGCCTGAGTTTTCCATTTTGAAGATCCTTGATCCTAAGGCCACCTTCCAGACCATATTTGGCCATTTCGTCCGTACCTACGTTTTCGAAATCGGCCCCGAAAAGTTGATATACTTTGGAAAGATCCGCCGAAAGGATCTCGGTGGTGTTTTGCATATTCTTGAGTGTTACGGTGAACTCCCTCAGATCTCCCTCACGATTGACAAGGATCTGGGCTTTTTCACCGGGCCGCTTTGCACCGATCTTCTCCATTAATTCTGAGGTTTTGGAGACCGTCCTTTCATCCACTTTCAGAATGACATCCCCCTGTTCAAGGCCTGCCTCATCCGCTCCACTATTGGGGATGACCTCGGCAATGTAGACTCCATTGCTTGCCCTTAGGTCCTCGGCCTTGGCTAGATTGGGATCGACATCCCTGATGGATACCCCGAGATAGGCTCGTTGAACGGTTCCGAATTCCACGATATCACCAACCACCTTCTGAACGAGATTACTTGGGATGGCAAAGCTGTATCCTTCGAATGATCCTGTATGAGTGGTGATAGCTGTATTGATACCGATCAACTCACCCTTTTCGTTGACCAGGGCACCACCGGAATTCCCTGGATTGACAGCTGCATCGGTCTGGATGAAACTTTCGATCGCGGTCTGGTCTCGAATGATATTGATGTTCCTTCCCGTTGCACTGATGATCCCGGCAGTGACAGTTGAAGTCAGGTTGAAAGGATTTCCAACTGCAAGAACCCACTGACCCAATCGGATCTCGTCACTATTGGCAATGGGCACCGGGGTCAGATCCTTTGCATCGATCTTGATCACAGCCAGATCCGTGGTGGGATCCGTACCGACTACTTCTGCAGAGAATTCCTCATTGGAATTCAGGGTAACAAGAACCTCATCCGCACCTTCGACCACATGATTATTGGTAACAATGTAACCATCCTTGGAAATGACCACGCCACTACCTGCCCCCTGGACCATTCTCGGTCCTTGATTTCTAGGTGTTCCAAAAAAGAACTGATGGAAGGGATCCATTTGTTGATAGCCGCGTTGCTCACGAGCGGTTTTTACGTGAACGACAGAATTCACCGTATTCTCTGCCGCGGTGGTAAAATCAATGGGCGCGGGTGTGACGGAGGTTCGCACAACCTGAGAGGGTGATTCAGCCTGGTAGATCACCGGTTTACCGGGCTCCTCCATCCATTTGTAAAGTCCTAGGGTGGTGAAACCACCTGCTACTACAAGAAGAAACGAAGCGATGTATCTTTTCATGGGAATCTTTTTTTGATCTATCTCCAACAATTCGTGTTCCAAGTTAACAACCTCAACCCTTGATTTCGTGTGCTTTAACAACACTTTAACGATGACTGCCAATCCATTC
>JAJLJK010000341.1:0-1027 GCA_033844885.1 Bacteroidota bacterium
GAAAGGCCCTGGGGTGAAGATCCCGGGGTTTTTCTTTTTTACCTTGGCCCCATGGAGCATTTGAAATGGTATCTACGCTTCCTTCTCGAGGTGATGACCCTTGTTTTCATCGCCTGGTTGGGCGTGGATCTCCTTCCCGGAACAGGTGGGGTGGTCATGGCATTATCGCTGGTCGTATCTGCCTTGTTGCTCTGGGGGATCTTTAATGTTCCCGATGATCCATCCAGAAATGGAAAAGCTCCGATCCCGGTTTCAGGCTGGGTTCGACTTTCCATAGAGTTCCTGGTTTTCGGAACGGGAATTGCAGGCCTATGGGTCGCACAGGGAATGGCACCAGCCCTTATTTGGACCCTCATTTTGATCCTTCATCAATTCCAGATCAAAGAAAGAAATCGATGGCTCGTCAAACACTGATCCTGTTTTTCCTTTTATGGTCCTTCAACACCTGGGCACAGGTGGAACAAGATCCCAGTCTCGATCCCGATTCGGTCTATATGAAGGTCTTCCGGACCTTGACCTTGAAGGAACCGGTCATTGAAGAGGAAGGATGGTCCAACTTTTCCAACCACGACTGGGAAGCTTTGGCTTACTGGGAGGTGCAAAAGGATCCCCGTCCAGACCAAATGCAAGAAGCGGTCGGAGACCTATATCTCTTTCAATCAGATAGCACCTTCATTATCCGTTTGAGGGATCCTCAAAACCCGCAACAGATCGGGAATTCCATCACAGGCCGATATCGATTACCCGGAAGAAAAGTGATCGCGCTACGTCCTACCAGTGGCCGTGAAGAGATCATTTGGCCGATCATTCATCTATCGAAGGACTATATGGTTCTGGAGGTCGATGGATTGAGGATCTTCTTCACCCAATTCCTTTCTTATTGAGAGATCTTGTTCCAACGGATTTCCCCTACCTTAGACTTGAAAAATGAGCATGACCATGAGTGCAGAAAAAGACAACCTGCAGATCGCAAAACTCCAGAAGGAGATCGAATCCTATCTCAATTTGGGGGCTACTTCCGTGATCT
>JAJLJK010000342.1:0-8608 GCA_033844885.1 Bacteroidota bacterium
CTTCCGGGTCATGGTCAGACGCCTTGCCTTGGATATGTCCATACCATGGAGGAGATGGCTGATGCTGTAAAGGCAGTGCTGGACCACCTGGGTTTGAGGCGATATGTGATGGTGGGGCATAGCATGGGCGGCTACGTCACCTTGGCATTCGCAGAAAGATATCCTAACCACCTGAAGGGATTCACGCTCTTCTTTTCCACAGCTCGTGCTGATTCAGATGAGAAAAGGATCGATCGGGATCGGGCCATTGAAGCTGTCAAACACAATCACCATCGGTTTATTCGACAGGCGATCCCAAACCTGTTCAGGCCTCGTTCGCGCGATACATTTCGAAAGGAGGTCAATCACGCGAAAGCGGAGGCATTGAAAACGCCACTCCAGGGTGTTGTGGCTGCCCTCGAGGGGATGAAGATCCGACCAGATAGGGAGGTGCTCCTTCACTTTGGACCCTGTCCGGTTCAAATGATCTGTGGTGAAAGAGATCCTGTTCTACCCTTCAAGATGATAGAACCACAGACGCGTGGAAAGAAGGTGACCCATCTTTTGGTAACCGAAAACGGACACATGGGGCATATTGAAGATCGGGAGGAATGTACCCGGGCCCTTTTAGATTTTGCAGATTCATTATGAGTACTCCATTGAAATGGGAGGAGTTTGAGCGTGTGGAAATACGGGTCGGAACAGTGTTGTCCTGCCAATGGAATGAAAAGGCACGGAAGCCGGCCTACATACTGGAGATCGATCTTGGCTCCTTGGGGATTCGGCGTTCTTCCGCTCAGGTCACGGATCGTTATTCCCTGGATGACCTGATCGGAAAACAGGTCGTAGCGGTGGTGAATTTCCCGCCTAAGCAGATTGCTGGGATGATGAGCGAGTGTTTGGTCCTCGGTGCCTTAGAGGATAACGGTGTCATTCTTCTTCATCCGGGGGAAATCGTAGCCAACGGAACGCGTATTGGATAAGGCTGGAGCCGGCTCTTTGATTAGGATGGTTCATAACCCGGAGGAAAAATCCCGCTTATTTCACTTTGTATTTTTAGCAAACCTTTGGATAGGGGAGTATATTTGGGGCGCCTAAAGGGGGCAACGCCCCGAAAAACCTTGCCTTATGTACATGTTGATGGTGGTCGTATTCGTGCTCGGTTACCTGTGCATCGCACTGGAACACCCCCTTCGGATCGATAAAGCTGCCGCCGCTCTCGTCACCGGGGTCGTATGTTGGACGATCTATGTTTTGGGTGCCTATGACATCGTGGACTTTAGTTCGATCGACCAGCTGGTGGTCGGACTGATCACCGAAAGTACCCATGGGGTCCCTGACCAACATGAGATCATTACCCATTATGTGACGGAACACCAGATGTACGAGCATCTTGCTGAGATCGCCAGTATCCTGTTCTTCTTGATGGGAGCCATGACCATTGTCGAGTTGATCGATGCCCATGAGGGGTTTGCGGTCATCACCGATAGGATCAAGACCACCAAGAAGGTCACCTTACTCTGGATCATCAGCTTGATCAGCTTTTTCTTCTCAGCCGCTCTGGATAACCTGACCACTTCCATCGTCATGATCTCCCTTTTGCGCAAGTTGATCGATGATCAACACGATCGTTGGTTCTTTGCCGGGATCGTGGTGGTTGCGGCCAATGCCGGTGGCGCATGGTCTCCGATCGGTGACGTGACCACAACCATGTTGTGGATCGGAGGGCAGATCACCGCGGGAGCGATCGTGAAATCGGTCTTCCTCCCCTCCTTCATCTGTTTGATCGTCCCATTGTTGTTCCTTTCCTTCAGGATGAAGGGGAATGTGACCCGACCCAAACGGGTGGAGCACAAGGGACATTACATGGATCCAACCACCCCCTTTGAACGGAACCTGGTCTTCTTTGCCGGGGTAGGTGGTCTGGTGTTCGTACCCATTTTCAAAACCTATACGCATTTGCCTCCCTTCATGGGAATGATGCTCTCGCTAGGGATACTTTGGTTCATCACCGATATCCTTCACCGAAGTAAGAATGCCGAATTCCGGATGAGACACAGTGTTTTGGGAGTTCTTAAGAAGATCGATACCGCCAGTGTTCTGTTCTTCCTCGGAATCCTATTGGCTGTTGGAAGTTTGCAAAGTGCCGGACAGCTCACCGAATTGGCAGGTTTTCTTGATACTAGCATCGGTACTCAGACTCCGGAAGGTGTTTATATGGTGGGAGGGATCATTGGGATCCTATCATCCATTGTGGACAATGTTCCATTGGTGGCCGCTTCCATGGGTATGTATCCCATCCATGCGGATGGCTTATTCCAGACGGATGGTCTATTTTGGGAATATCTGGCCTACTGTGCTGGAACCGGAGGAAGTGCACTGATCATTGGATCTGCTGCCGGTGTGGCCGTCATGGGGTTGGAAAAGATCTCTTTCGGATGGTATTTGAAGAATATTTCCCTCTTGGCCCTTCTAGGTTATTTTGGAGGGATCGGGGTGTACATCATTGAACACCTTCTCCACTGACAATTAAGAAAGTACTGTTGATATTTGTATGAGCCCCCTCCTCGAGGGGGTTTTTTATTGGGGTAAGTTTGGGATTGCCGTGGAATCCCTGCAATAAAATCCACATTTCCCGTTTTACACTGAAAAACCTGGCAATTTATGTTTCCATTGCTTCAAATCACCATGGGCGGTGAGGACCAAATGGCCCAAGGTCTCGAAAATGCAGACCAGCCCGTAGAAAAGACATTGACTGTCATGGATCTCATCCTGAGTGGTGGGCCCGGAGGTATGATCATCATGGGGGTACTTTTTCTCCTGAGCATTCTTGCGGTCTATATTTTCATTGAACGATTTGGAGCGATCCGGAAGGCTAATCAGTTCGATGATAACTTCATCAATTCCATCAAGGATGACGTAGCCAACGGAAAGGTCGATGCGGCCCTCAGTCTCTGCAAACGGACGGATCACCCCATCGCAAGGATGATGGAGAAGGGAGTGACTCGGATCGGAAAGCCCTTGACCGATATTGCTGCAAGTATTGAGAATCAAGGGAAGATCGAGATCCAAAGGATGGAGAAGAACCTGCCTTTTCTGGCAACCATATCAGGTGGTGCACCCATGATCGGATTCCTCGGAACCGTTATCGGTATGATCCTTGCCTTCAAAGAAATGGCTGCCGCGGGTGGTCAGGTCAACGTCGGTATGTTGGCCGAGGGGATCTACACCGCCATGACCACAACCGTTGCAGGTCTTGCAGTGGGTATCCTTGCTTATTTCGGATACAACTACATCGTTGCCAGGATCGAAGCTGTGATCTATAAGATGGAGGTGAGTGCCACCGAATTCCTGGATCTCCTACACGAACCTGTTTAATCCAGGCTTATGAACCTTAGATCAAGAAGCAAGGTAAGCGCCGAATTCAGCATGAGTAGTATGACCGACCTGGTCTTTCTGCTCCTGATCTTCTTTATGCTTACCAGCACCCTTGTAACCACCAGTGCCCTGGATATTATCTTGCCAAAGAGTAAGGCTCAGACGGTCAAGAAGCAAAATGTTTCGGTCACCATCGATAAAGATCTCAGTTTTGACATCAACGGGACGGTCGTCAGTGAAGCCCAACTTGAACCCATGCTGATGGATGCTGTGGCTGGAGAGGAAGAGCCTGTTGTCATTTTGAGGGCCGATGAATCGGTTCCAGCTGGCAAGTTGGTCAAGGTGATGGATATCGCTTATCGGAATCGAATAAAAATGGTACTTGCGACCGATCCAAGCTAAGAACGAATGAATCACCAGGAAGAGAAAAAGAACAAAAGGAATGGAGTCATAGGGACCGTGATCTTTCACAGTGCCCTTCTCATCCTTTTCCTCTTCGTGGGATTGTCCTATTATGATCCACCCATCGAGGATGGCATCGCTATCAATTTTGGATATACCCCTGATGGTGCCGGCGAAACGACCCAGGCTCCTGAAGAGGTCAAACCTACCCCTCAGGAAGAGGTAGTGGAAGAGAATACCGATATTGATGAGGATGTGGTGACTCAGGAGGTGGATGACGCTCCAGCCGTATCCAAAGAAAAGCCCAAGACCAAACCGGTCGAAAAACCGAAGGAACCAGAACCCGACCCTGAACCACAGCCTACAAATGAGCTCCTCAATCGACTCAATAAGGTGAAGAATGCCCAGGGGTCAGGTGAGGGTGAGACCCAAGGTGGTGGCGATCAAGGCGACCCTAATGGAGATCCCAACAGTGATAATAGGACCGGGGGTGGAGGTTTTGGAAACTCTGGAAATTACCGTCTGGGTAACCGAAAGGCCCTTGCCCGACCCAAACCGACCTATGACTGCCCGGATGAAGGTCGTGTGGTGGTGAAGATCTATGTGGATCGAATGGGGAAGGTCCAACGTGCAGTGCCAGGAGAGCGTGTCCCCAGTGGTCCCGCTTCCACAACGGCCAGTCAATGTCTGTTCAAAAGGGCAGAAGAGGCTGCCCTGAAGACCACATGGCAGGGAGATCCTAACGCCCCAGAACAACAGGTAGGATACATTATCTACAACTTCGCCAAGAACTGATCCTTTTTCCGAACTTCGTCCAAATTTCAACCGGGTGTTGTTCAGGAGATCCTTATTGATATTCGGGATTTTTATATCCAACCTTGCTTTGGGTCAAAAGCCTTTCGAACATCAGTTCGAGGTTTTTTCCGGCTTTCTTCCTCTGCAAGGAATATTGCCAGAGATCTACCTGTCTGAAGCAGATCTGGAATCGAACTTTGCACTCGAAGGAGCTTCCCAAGCCGGTTTTAGCTACGGATTCGAATATGGATATTTTTTGAGTCCGGGGGTGGCCCTGACGATACACGTGAACTATACACCCTTTCAAGGTGAATTCCTCAACTCGACTTCCACGAATCTCTCATATCTCGATCAACAGCATCTTGCGGTTATGATGGGAACTCAATTCTACTATCTGCGTACCGATCGGAGCTTTCAACTATACAGCTCCATCCTCCTGGGTGGAATGGGGATCGATCAATTCATTCGCGATGACCTCGGAGAAAGAAGGAATCAGATCGGTGTTGTGGCTTTTCAGGTGTCCCCAATTGGCCTGCGGTTTGGAAGTCGCTTCGGTGGATCACTTGAGATAGGAATAGGGCACAAAGGTGTGTTTTCAGCAGGACTCTTTTATCGACTTTGATATCATGAAGAAAATTCTATCTCTCATTTTATTCTCTACCCTATTTTCCCTGAATAGTTGTACCGAAGAGGCTGAAAAGTCTCAGGTTCCTGATCTGGATTCCATTTCCAATGCTCTCGAAGGGAAGTGGACGGTGACAGAATTAATGGGTCAATCGACACAGGATTCCCTACTTCCCTATGGAAAAGCCTTTCTAACCTTTGAACCAAAAGACTCAACATTTGCAGGCTATACCGGTTGCAACCAGATCAGTGGGATGTTTCTTGTTGGGGAGGATAAGGCGCAATTCCCCCAATTCGTCACCACCCGAAAAGCATGTCCCCTATCATTCGAAATGGAATTCCAGGACGCCCTGCGAACCGTTCGGAGCTATAGTGTCAAGGAGGATCTGACATTTTCGGATAGCACGGGAACCACCATTCTCATATTGAAAAAGACCGCCAATCACCCCCTCTCCATTTCTCATGATTAAGGATCGCTATAGCGAGATCACAGATTGGCTCTTTCGTCAACTTCCGATGTATCAAAGGACGGGAGGCGCCAATTACAAGATCGATCTGGAAAAGACCCATCAACTCATGGAGGTTTTGGGTCATCCTGAGAAGGATCTGACCTGTATCCACGTTGCGGGCACCAATGGAAAAGGCTCTGTAAGCCATATGCTGGCCTCTATATTTCAGGAAGCGGGATACAGAACCGGACTTTATACCTCTCCACATCTGGTTGATTTCAGGGAACGGATCCGAGTGAATGGCATTGCCATTTCGGAGGATGAGGTGGTCGATTTCGTGGATCGATACAAAGAAGATTTTGAACGGTTATCCCTTTCCTTCTTTGAGATGACGGTAGGAATGGCGTTCTGGCACTTTCGTGCGATGGGAACAGAAATGGCTATTATCGAAGTCGGAATGGGAGGAAGATTGGATTCGACCAATGTGGTCACTCCAGAGATCAGCGTGATCACCAATATTGGATTGGACCACACCGCTTTCCTTGGTCCTGATAGACCCTCCATTGCAAAAGAAAAGGCGGGGATCATAAAACGTGGGATCCCCGTTGTCATCGGAGAGCGTGATGATGAGACTCGGGGAGTCTTTGAATCCATCGCTAGAAATGTGAATTCCAAATTGTCTTATGCAGAGGATTTTGAGGTTCCAGACCTTGTTTCGGATCTTAAGGGAGGGTATCAACGGTTGAATATCAGAACGGTTTGGGCCACCCTCCAGAATCTGAAAGAATGGAAGATTCCGATGAAAAGCATCCTTTCGGGTCTTGGAAAGGTTCGAACCAATACAGGGCTGAGAGGGCGTTGGGATATCCTTTGGGATGCGGGACCTACAGTGATCGCCGATACAGGTCATAATTCAGAGGGATTGACCGAGGTGGTCGATCACCTAAAGAAGGTTCCCCACAATAGACTGCTGTTTGTGATCGGAATGGTCAACGATAAGGACAGGGCCTCCGTTCTGGGTCTCCTCCCTCGCGAGGCCCGGTATTTTGTCACTCAACCGTCTATTCCAAGGGCTTGTCCGGTAGAGGAACTATATCGGGAAATTCGTGATAAGGAACTCTCGGCAAGCATGTTTCCAACCGTCAAAGAGGCAGTGATCCAAGCTATTGAGGAGGCAAGACCTGACGATCTGATCTTCGTGGGTGGAAGCACCTTTGTGGTGGCGGATCTATTAACGATGGAGAATGAGGTGATCAGCCTCCTTTCTTCCAAAGGTCAAATTGGATCTTAAAGTAGAGATTCCTCCCAGGCCGGATGATCCTTCCCCAGTCTAAGTGGTCGGTGTAGGATTCATTGAAAAGATTTTCCACACCAATGGAGGTTAGTAGGTCATGCCCTCCAGGGGCCCAGTGCTTTTCCCAGGATATACTACTTGTGGTCCATCCCCCAGAAGGTAGTTCTCCCAGTTCGTTGTCGGTCCTATTTTGTTCAAGGGTGTATACCTGACTAAACCGAAATAGATGACCCCTGAGGTCATAGGTCAGGGTGGCCCAACCACGTGGAGGAGCGATCAGGGGTAAAGGTTCATCGACCGACCCTTTGTCTCCATAGGTGTAACTGAATCCTGTTCCAAAACCAATAGATCCCCAATTTCTTGAGACTCTACCATCCATGGATAGTAGACGAGCTTTATCCAAATTCACATATTGTCTTACCCCGCGCGCACCGATCGTCATGGGATCCCAATCCTCCCGCCATTCACCATAGATGTAGTCCTGAAGGAAATGCCCACCTAAATGGTAGGTCAGGGTCCATTTTCCTAATTGACTTCTTCCGGATAGTTGGACGTTCAGGTCTTTTTCGTTGTGGATATCGGGATCACCGATATAGTCGAATCCATCGGAGGCATTGTATAAGTAAAATCCATACATCTCGGAGGTGGTGGGTGCCCGCTGGCCAAAGCCGGAACTCAGGGTTACGGTTGTTCCAGGGTTGATCTTTATATCCCCCGAAAGGGTAAGACCCAAAGTCCTTCTGCTTCGGTCATTGGAGATGTCATATCCAAATACGCTCATTTGGTCGATCCCAAAGTCATCAAGAACGTGATAGCGAACCAAGGAACCTGACCCCTCTGCATGGAAATTGATCTTTTTCCAATTCCGGCGAATGCCAATGATTCCCATACCGGTCATCCGGCGAACATCTGGCCAGGTCAACATATACATTGGGATCTCATCCACGGGGTACATGGTCATTTCGGCCCTTTGACGATTGGCAAAGAACTCGAGTTTGGATTCAAGGATCCAGGGTTCACCAAATCTTGACCATTTCACAAAGCCTCCCTGTGTATTGCTCCAACCGGGCATATCCATATGCATGGCTACATCCGGTCGTTGAGTGTCATCCATGGCATGCTGGATGGTATTGAGGTAAACCTTTGTTTGGAGAAGGTCCCTATGGATCCTCCATTTATGGGTGAATCCGAATATCTTTCCACGCGCATAAGCGACGTCCATTGGAAGCCCCGCATATCCTATATCCCAGGCATCGTCAATGATCATTTCTGCCTCGAATCGATGATCCTCGCCCAATCGATGTCCGGCAGTCATGGCAAAATTGGTCTTGTTATATTGGGTAAAGGCCACTGGATCACGGTTCGGGTCGAGGTAGTTATCTGCTTTTCGATAAGCAGAGGAGATATTCAAGAAACTCCGATCATTCCTGAAATTTAGTTTGATGGAGGATCCGAAGGCCTTCCTCCCTTCATGGCCGTAAGCCTGGAATGTTCCTGACCACCCAAATGGAATATTTGCACCAGTGAGAGTGAGATTCAGTTGAGTATGTCCAGCTCCGGATCCTGATGGGGAAAGTTGTGCCTCATCGAGATTGATCGCATCCACATAACTGGTAACGGGATCCATTCGATCTGTACATGCACTGAAAACCCGCATTCCATTGATGGTAATCGCCATTCTGGATGC
>JAJLJK010000343.1:0-20251 GCA_033844885.1 Bacteroidota bacterium
TAAAATCGTTCTTAAAGGAAGAGGAATCCGGAATCCCCTTTACGGGGTATGAGGTCAAGTCAAAACAAATTGCCTATTACAAAACAAGGGATCCAGGCAAGGCAGTCAACTTAAATGCCAAGAAGACCAATCAACTGTTCGAAAAAGTGCTTGCGATGGTTGAAATCGATCCATCGCTATCAACCACTCTGGAAGAAAAGGTGATTCAAAAGGTGGAAAGCCTATTACAAGAAGAGTTAAAGGGAGAAAAGACCATCAAGGCCCAGATCACCCAACTAAAAGGGCGTTTGCAAAGTCTGGAAACCAAGTTCCTTGATGATCAGTTAGATGTGGAAGACTACCAGCGATTAAAGAAATCCATAGGGACTCAAATCGCCGATTTGGAAGGAAAATTAGGAAAGGAGCCGATCAATAGTTCGAACCTAAAAAAAGCGGTAAAAAAGGGATTGGAGATATCGGCAAACCTCAGTACTCTTTGGGCTTCCAGCGATTTTCAAGGAAAGCGGACCCTTCAAGAAATGGTGTTTCCAGAGGGAATTTTCATCTCCAAAGAAAATGCACGAGTTCGAACCGGACGTTTGAATTCAGTAATCTTCTGTATCCGAGACACAGTGGGGCCTCTGGAGGGAATAAAAAAAGGGGAAAACGACTTTGAGATCATTTTTCCCCGTTTGGTGGGCCCAGCTGGGCTCGAACCAGCGACCACCTGATTATGAGTCAGGGGCTCTAACCAACTGAGCTATAGGCCCGGCTTCTGTTGAAGCTTCCTCTCTTTCGAAAGGAGTGCAAAATTATGGAATTATTTCCCTCCGGCAATCAAACCTTGCCCATTACCACCATCTGATCCATGGTTGGGGATTCGCTGCCGCCAATGGGCTCCAGGGTGATGGCAAAGGCATCCGCATCCTCCACGTCATCCAACCGCTGAATGGCAACTCCTTCTCGCAACGGAACAAGGCCAATGCTGACCGGCTTGCGTTTGTGGATGCTCCAAAGTTGATATTGACTGGTGGCAGGCTCTCCCGGAAGTTGATTGCGTACAAAATAGGTCTCGCCCGACTCAGGGTCCCAATAGATGGTAGCCACTGCTTCCACGTCTTCCTTTACTGGTGAGAGTTGGATCTTCTCCAATCCGGGTCGACTTAACAGGGCGATCAATCGCTGCTTATCATCAACCGAACCATTGAGGTCCTCGATCTGGGCCTTAAGTTCGTTCACCTCTTGTTGCTGGACGGTCAATTGTCCCTTCATATCCTCTATGGAGGCCTTCGAATCCTGGTAAACACTCATCAATCCAATGATAGCAACAACGCAGGCCGCGGTGGCATATAACCATGGATTTCGCAAGACCTTCATATTGGCCTTCTTTGGTGCAGGTGGAGGGGGCGGAGGGGGCGGAACATCACTGGGCTCCTCCACACTATCCAACTCAAAGGGCATGTCACGGGGGGGAAGGTTCTTTAAAACCTTTTCCCGTAAATGCTCCGGTGGTGCCTGCGCTGACCCGGATGCCCATGATGCCATCATGTCCTGCATCTCGTGCAGAGCAGACTGGATCTGGGGATAGATCTTGCTAAGGCACTCCACCTCCTGGCGTTCCTGTTTCGAACAGAACCCCATGATGTAGTCCTCGAGGATACCGCTTTCTATGTACTTCTTAACGTCCAATGTCTCTTCGCAAGATTGCTTTCAATTCGTTCAATGCCTTTCGTGCACGGGTCTTTACCGTCCCCAGAGGGATCCGAAGTTCTTTTGCGATCTCATCCTGGGTGTACCCCATGAAATATGCAAGTTCCAGTACCTGTCGGTCCTCTTTCCGCAATTTCTCCAATTGCTTCTTCAACCCGATGTGGTCTACCGGAAGGTCAGTTTTATGATGGGTTTCTACCTTATATACGTCATCTCCAACATCTTGGATTTGAACCCGGCGATTCTCTTTTCGAATATGATCCACGCAGGTATTTCGTGTGATATTGATCATCCAGGTGTATAATCGCCCCTTGGATTGATCATAACCTGCGCCTCCTTGCCAGATCTTCACCATGGCCTCTTGAAAGGCCTCTTCTGCCTTGGCCACATCCTGAAGCATCCGCTTACACAGACCAAAAATGGCGGCCCCGTAATGATCATATACCAAAGCCATGGATCGGTCATCCCCGTTGAGTAATCCGGTGATGATCTGATGTTCGATCTGTGTGATTTCTGCCAAAAGTTTTTGCCTTCAGGAATCCAAAAGTAAATCCTGTGCGTACATAAAGGTGACGAATCATAAAAACCATAAACTATGTTACGCACAGGACATTCAAACTTAGGAAAAATCCTAATGGCCGTAGCGGCCCTTTCCGTCAGCCTGACAAGCTGTAAGAAAGAAGATGATCCCACTCCCGAAAACCCTATGCCTCAAGAGGCGACATTGATGGTCAGCTCGCAGGTCATTTCTCAGAACATGATCGAAGTCGAAATGGTCAACGTCCCTGAGGATGGTTGGGTGGTCGTTCATGCCGATAATGGGAATGGCGGACCGGTGGTTCCGGACATCATTTCAGAGCCCACCATGGTCAAGGCAGGTGGCTCCTCAAGTGTCATGGTAAAGATCGCAGGAGATGCCACGATCCAGGACGGGGATAAGGTATGGATCATGCTCCACAAAGACACCGGAACAAAAGGTCAGTACGAATTCGATGGACAGAACGACCTTGACCCTCCCTACATCAAGGATGGAAGCCCGGTGATGGATCCCATCATGATCGAATCGGCAAAGATCAACGTGAATGACATGCAGGTGATGAACAACACCGTGGTCATTCCTGAAGTGATCGCCGCGGTTGACGGGTGGTTGGTCATCCACAATGACAATGGTATGGGCGGGATCGTTCTGCCTGGGATCATCGGAAAGACCATGGTCAAAGCAGGCGTTAATACGAATGTGACCGTTCAGCTGGATCAGAATGTGACCATCATGCCAGGTCAAAACCTGTTCCCCATGCTCCATTTGGACAATGGGATCATCGGCACCTACGAATTCGATGGACAAAGTCAGTTCGACGGTCCGGAGATATTCGGAAACGATCCATTCCCAGGCAACGTGATCTTCACTTCTTTCACTGTCCTCCAATAGATCGTGGGAACCTCTCCCCAGGCCGGTCCGATTTGGGCCGGCTTTTTTATTTCCGCTCCTGGCAGAGCTCGATCAAAACGCCATTCGTGGTCTTCGGATGAAGAAAGGCTACCAGTTTGTTGTCCGCACCGGGCTTTGGGGTCTCATTCAGAACGATGAAGCCTTCCTCTTTCAAACGCAGGATCTCTGCTTCGATATCATCCACATCAAAAGCGATATGGTGGATACCCTCTCCTTTCTTCTCGACAAACTTGGCGATAGGACTGTCCGGTTTGGTTGCCTCCAGAAGTTCGATCTTGTTGGGTCCAGCATCAAAGAACAGGGTCTTCACTCCTTCTGATTCAACAGATTCTTCCTTGTATGCCTTTCGGCCGATGAGCTTCTCGAACAACTCACCGCTTTTCTCCAGGTCGCTGACCGCGATCCCGATGTGTTCGATCTTGTTGAGTGCCATCAGGTAAAACTTTGCATTTGACAGAGCTTATGATACAATCCTTCACGGGCCAACAATTCCTCATGATTTCCACGCTCAACGATCACGCCGTCATCGAGCACTAGGATCTCATCAGCATGCATAATGGTACTCAATCGGTGGGCGATGATCAATGAGGTACGGTTCTCCATCAATCGATTCAAAGCATCCTGCACCAGCTTCTCGGATTCGGTGTCAAGGGCAGAGGTGGCCTCGTCCAAAATGAGAATGGGTGGATCCTCCAGAACCGCACGGGCAATGCTGATCCTTTGTTTCTGACCGCCGCTGAGTTTATTTCCTCCTTCACCAATATTCGTATCGTAACCGTGATCCAGATTCTGAATGAACGTATGGGCATTGGCGATCTCAGCTGCTCGTCGGATCTCCTCGATACTGGCTTCAGGCTTGCCAAGGGCAATATTGTTGGCCACGGTATCATTGAATAGAATGCTTTCCTGATTCACGATCCCCATCAACGCCCTCAGATCATGGATCCTAACATTTCGGATATCCTCGCCATCGATCAGGATATGACCCTGGCGAATATCATAGAACCTCGGTAGAAGATTGCTGATCGTCGTCTTTCCACTTCCGCTTGGCCCAACCAAAGCAACGGTCCTTCCCTTGGCGATGGTGAAATTGATATCGCTGAGCACAGCTCCTGAGTCCTGGTTGTAGCTGAAAGTGACATTTCTGAATTCGATCTCAGAATGGAACTCGCTCTTATGGACTGCCCCATCGGCATCGGTGATCGGGTTGTGCGCATCGAGGATCTCCAGGATCCTCTCTGAACTGGCATTTCCCTTCTGAACATTATATATCGCCTGGGTCAATGACTTGAAGGCCGGAATGATCTGGTAAAAGAATCCCACAAAGGCGATCAGGGTTCCCCCTGTCAACTCCCCATCCACAACCACCAATTTTCCGCCATACCAGACGACCATCAACATGACGGTGGCACCGAGGAATTCACTCAAAGGAGAACTCGCATCCTTCTTGTTGAGAACTTTGATCATCGAACGTCGATAGTCCCCGCTGGCATGCCTGAACTTCTCATCGATGCGTTTCTCGGCATTGAACCCCTTGATGATCCGCAATCCGGTGAGGGTCTCCTCGATCACACTCAGAACATATCCCAATTGTCCTTGGGCCCGGGTCGAACTCCGCTTGAGACTTTTTCCGATCACAGATATGATAAGGGCCGAGATCGGCAGCACCAGGAATATAAAAAGCGTAAGTCGGGGGCTGATATAGACCAGGATCCCCAAGCTACCTATGATCATCAGTGGTTCGCGGACGATCATTTCCAAAGAGGTCAGAATGGACCATTCGATCTCTGTGACATCCGTGCTCATCCTCGCCATAACATCTCCTTTTCTCTTTTCCGAGAAAAAGAAGATGGGGAGTTCCAAACACTTCTTATGAACAGCGATCCTCAGGTCATTGACCACCCCGGTTCGCAAGGGGGCCAAAAAGAAGAGCGCGAGAAACTGGAAGAGATTCTTGAACAAGAAAGCGACCGCCGTGATACCACAGATGAAGAGTAATGTATCCATCACCCCATATTCAGCAAGTGCTTCGGTCACATAATAGTTGAAATTATTCTTGACAACCTCAAGGTCGAATGTCCATGGAAGGAGTTCATACACCTTTGCCTGTTGATTGAAGATGATGTCCAGAACCGGAATGATGGTTCCGAGGGACAACAGACTAAAGAGTGTGTAGAAAAGATTGGAGACGGCATTGAGGATAGCGTAGCCACTATAGGGCTTCGCAAAGCTCAAAATGCGCAACAAGTGTTTCATGGACGCAAATGTAGGTAAAGTTTAGGGTGAGACGATCCTCACCTCCTCAGCCGTTTTCGCTACTTTTGACACATGGACAGTACACGTCAACAACGCATCGCCAAGCTCATCCAAAAGGATCTGGCAGAGATCTTTCAGACTATCGGGAAAAACCAATATCCCGGCACCCTTCTAAGCGTCACAAAGGTCAGAGTCACCCCTGATCTAAGCCTTGCCCGGGTGTACATCAGCATCTTCCCTACCAAAAATGCCGCAGAGATCATGGGGCATATCAAGGATGCCACAACGACCATACGCCATCAACTGGCGCAGGAAGTGAAACATCAGTTGCGAAAGGTGCCCGAGTTGCTGTTCTTTTTGGATGACTCCAATGAGTATGAGGAGAACATCGACCGGCTTCTTCGCGGGGAGGGTGATAATCCCATCCAGTGAACCTTCCCTTTTTCATAGCTAAACGCTACCTCTTCTCCAAAAAGAAGACCAATGCCGTGAACCTGATCACCGGAGTCTCCATCCTGGGGATCACGGTAGGCACAGCTGCCATGATCATCGTTCTTTCGGCGTTCAATGGTCTCGAGGACCTGGTCAGGTCGTTCTATGATACCTTCGATCCGGATCTGAAGGTCGAACTTGTCAAGGGAAAGAATTGGCAATGGACCGACGATCAAGCAGCGAAATTGGAGCAGGTGGAGGGCATTGATGCGTATTCACTCGTTTTGGAGGAAAAGGCCCTGTTGCGATATCGAGACAAGGAGTTCATCGCCACCCTCAAAGGAGTGGATGGCAACTACCTTCGAGCCACTCAGTTCGAGGACGCCCTGATTCGTGGCGAGTTCTTCGTTCAGGAGGACACTCGGGCCGCCATTCCGGGTTTGGGTGTCTCCTATCACCTCAGCCTGAGTAGCAAGGTCGACCGTCAGCCTATCGATGTATATGTTCCTCGGGATGATTTCAGTCCGATGTTGGACCCTACAGCCGCCTTTACCACCGAGACCCTGAACCCTGTTGGAACTTTCTCAGTTCAGCCGGATTTCGATGTCAAATATGTGATCACACCATTGGCCTTTGTCAGAGGTCTGGTGGGCAAGGACAAGATCTCCGCTATCGAGGTCAAAGTAGCTCAGGGAGCCGATGAGGAATCGGTTCGCCATTCTCTTGAAACCGTAATGGGAAGTAAGTTCACCGTAAAGACCCGCGATGAACAACAAGCCACACTTTTCCGGGTCATGAAGACCGAAGGGTTGGTCACATTCCTCATCCTGGCCTTCATTTTAGCCATCGCCAGTTTTACCATCCTCGGATCCCTTACCATGCTCATCCTCGACAAGAAGGAGGACATCATCACCCTTTGGAATCTTGGAGCCGATGAACACTTCCTCAAGCGAACATTCATGTTGGAAGGTCTCCTCATCGCCGGGATCGGTGCAGGAACGGGACTCATCCTGGGGCTTGGGATCGTATGGGCTCAACAGAATTATGGACTGATCCAACTGGGACAAGGCTATGCAATGGAAGCCTATCCGGTGGCCTTGCGGCTGATGGATTTCGTGAAGGTCATGGTCACGGTCATGGGAATCAGTTTGGCTATTACCATGGTGGCCACAAGACGATTGAAGGTGGAGCGGCTTCAGGTCTGAATCTCTTCCAAAAAGGGCTTGTATTGAGTCTTGATCTCTTCGAGGGTCTCAAAAACTCCCTGCGGATCATCCGTGGTCACGAGTCGTGTGCGGTAGTCCTTGAAATGTGGAAGCCCTTTGAAGTAATTGGTGTAGTGCCTGCGAGTTTCCATGACCCCTAACTTCTCTCCTTTCCACTCCAGGGCCATTTCGAAGTGTCGACGAGCCGCCTCCACACGTTGTTCGAGCGTTGGTGGATCCAGCTTTTCTCCGGTCTCAAAGAAGTGCTTGATCTCATTGAAGACCCAGGGATAACCAATGGCTGCCCTTCCGATCATGATCCCATCCACCCCAAATGTATTGCGCATTTCAAGTGCCTTTTCGGGTGAATCCACATCTCCATTTCCAAATACGGGGATCTTCATCCGGGGGTTGTTCTTCACTTCCCCGATAAGGGTCCAATCAGCCTCTCCCTTATACATCTGGGTTCGTGTACGGCCATGGATGGAAATGGCCTGGATCCCCACATCCTGAAGTCGTTCTGCTACTTCGACAATATATTTTGAGTGATGATCCCATCCCAATCGGGTCTTGACCGTAACGGGTTTGTTCACCGCCTTGACGATCTCGGCGGTCATGGCCACCATCTTGGGGATATCCTTCAGGATTCCGGCTCCCGCCCCTTTGCAGGCCACATTCTTGACTGGGCATCCGTAATTGATGTCAATGATATCGGGATCGGCCTCTTCACAGATCTGCGCCGATTGACGCATATGATCGATCTCATTTCCAAAGATCTGGATCCCGATCGGACGCTCATACTCGAAGATGTCCAGCTTCTTTACACTCTTTGCCGCATCCCGGATCAATCCTTCGGAGGAGATGAATTCTGTATACATCACATCAGCTCCATTCTCCTTGCAGAGACGACGGAAAGGCGGATCACTCACATCCTCCATCGGCGCCAGCAAAAGGGGAAATTCACCGACCTCTATATTTCCTATTTTTACCACCCTCTTTTCGGATTTTCCTGCAAAATTAACACGAATTCATGAGTTCCTTCCTTTCAGCCCTTCGTCAACAACCTGTTGGCTTGCAACTTATCGCCCTCGTGGGGATCATCTTCCTTGCCGGCGGACTCATCACATCGTTGGGATTGGGCGCCCTTGGAAGCTGGTTTGGTTATGGACCCATGGAACTCCAGGATATGTTGACCAATACGGACCTGATGAAGGACCCCACATATCTGCGTCTTCTTCAATTCATCAATTCCGTAGCTATTTTTATCGTACCCAGCCTACTCTTTAACCAGATCTTTCGTGCACATCCCGCCAATACCATGGGATTTCGCGCTTCCGCGGATATCTTATTGTTTATTCTGGCGGTCACCCTGATACTCAGCCTTGGACCTTTCATCGATGCGGTCAGTTGGTGGAATGAACAATGGTCACTACCGTCTTTCATGTCGGGACTTGATGACGGATTCCGAACCCTTCAGGAGCAAACACAGCAGACCATCCGTACTATCTCAAAAATGGATTCCCCATCCGACCTTTTATTGAATCTCCTGGTCATGGCCGCCCTTCCTGCGATCGGTGAGGAAATGTTATTCAGAGGTACTGTTCAGAGGTTGTTGGGTGAGTGGAGTCGAAATGCTCATGTGGGGATCTGGCTGAGCTCTCTGATATTCGCCCTTCTCCACACTCAGGTCTATGTCCTACTTAGCCTGACCATTTTGGGTGCGATCCTGGGCTACCTTAGGTATTGGAGTGGTAATATCTGGGTTCCGATTCTTGTACACTTCCTGAACAATGCCACCATTGTTCTCACCCTGTATTTTGGGGGGATCGATGAAAGCCGCATCAATCAGGGTGAGTTCCCGGGTTGGCCCTTGTTCCTGGGTTCCATGTTCATTGGAAGCCTCCTGATGTGGGTATTTTGGAAAAGGGCACAAAAAAACCCCGACTCGATCCGATTGGATTAAGCCGGGGTCTGTATTCTGCTGGCGAATATGCCTATTTGCCTTCTTTGAACCGTTGATAATATTGAACCAGGTCGACCACGTTGCGGGCGCCTAATTTCTTCATCAATCGGAGTTTATAGGTGCTGACCGTTTTATCGGAAATGTCCAGATGCTCGGAAATATCCTTGTTGGTCATCCCAGAGGAGATAAGGCTCAGTACTTCACTTTCGCGTTTTGACAACTTGATAGAAAGTACTCTACCCTTCTTACTCTTTTTGTATAGGTCCGGATTGAAAAAGGTCTCCCCACCATAGATCCGCTTGACGGCGCGGAAGATCTCAACGGGATCCAATCCCTTGCTGAGATATCCGACCACCCCGAGTTTACGGGCCGTAGGTCCGTAGATCTCTTCCGGATGCATACTGAGAATGACGATCTTGATACCGGGAAACTTCTGGTGAATGGTCTTGATCATAGCGATCCCGTTGCCCTTGGGCATATCGATGTCCAAAAGAAGAACATCCACAGGCGTACGCTTCAACTTCATCAGGAGTTCTTCACCATCTGCAGCCTCACCGGTAAGCTTCAATCCTTCGTCCTGCTCAATGAACAACTGCAGACCCTTCCGGATCACCGCGTGGTCATCAGCAATAAAAACATTGATTACTTGTCCCATTATCCCTGAAAAAATTTGTCGACAAAGGTAATCGAAATGACGATAACTGCTTCATTTTTACCGAAAATCACATGAAAATGGCCGTTTTTCGAAATAAATTTCAGAATACGCTTACATTTTTTCACGTATATTCCGCGCAGAAAAGTCCTACCCATAGCTTTATGAAACCCAGCCAAACACATTTAAATCCTGAGGATATCTTGTCCACTACCTCGGAAAAAAGATTCAACATGGCCAGGGCTCTCAGCATTCTGGCACACAACCTCAAGGGTCCTCTTGCCTATGTCCATCATACAGCTGATTTTCTCAATGAACATTGGGACAAATTAAAAGAAGAGGATAGAAAGGATTCCATTCGGGTGGTAAAACACACCACCAAATCCATGGAACGACTTCTCCAGCGACTATTTGACTGGGCCAGTTTCCAAATGGAGCACCCCGGAATGGAAATGAAGGAGGTGAATGTGGAAAAGGTTCTCACCGAGCAAGTAGAGATATTTCAGCCATTCTTCAAGGTCAAGGACCTTCGCTATTCACTCCAGGTCCAACCAGGGACTAAGATGATCGGCGATGAGGCCATCCTCGATGTGATCCTTCAGAATGTGATCTCCAATGCGATCAAATTCTCCTATCCCAAAGGGGAGATCGATATCTATGCGTTTACAGATTCAAATGGTATGACCACCATTTCCATTGCAGACACCGGAGTCGGAATGACCACCTATGAACTCAAAGAAGTTCGCCAGGGGAAAAAGACCCACTCACGCTCCGGAACAATGGGTGAAGAGGGGACCGGCATGGGAATGCTGATCATTTCTGATCTTACCCATCTTCTCAACGGAACGGTCAACATCGATTCGAAAGAGAAGAAGGGAAGCACTATTTCACTCTCCTTTCCCTCAGGCGCCTGATCATTTTAGATCCTCGGGAATTTCACATACAGGGATCGGGACCATTTTATGCTTATTGGCACGATGCATTCGCTCAAAGATCTCGAAGACCTCCTTCTCTCGTCCTGAGAAATCCGATGCAGTTTTTCCTTTGGCTTGAGCTTTCATTGCCCATTCCAGTTCCGGATAGGACGCCCCGATCTGATCCTCATCCGAACGATCATCCCCCCAAAGGCCATCCGTAGGCTTTGCTGAAAGAATGGATTCGGGAACATTCATAGCCTTTCCAAGCTGGTATACTTCGGTCTTCATTAGGTCAGCGATAGGGCTCAGATCCACTCCTCCATCACCGTATTTTGTGAAGAATCCAATTCCGAAATCCTCAACCTTGTTGCCAGTTCCCGCCACCAGATAGCCATAGAGTTGAGCAAAGTAGTATAAGGTGGTCATCCTCAATCGGGCCCTGGCATTCACAAGACTTCGTTCATGGGCTTCAGGATCCTCAATAGGAGGAAGTGAATCCACGAACCGATCGAAGACAGGGGTGATGTCGAAGGTTAGACTTCGGACATTCTCGAACTGATCCTCCAAGCGCCGAATGTGTTCCCAAGCACGACTTACCTGGCTTTTAGGTTGATGGATCGGCATCTCCACACAGAGAACATGCATCCCGGAACGTGCTGCCAGGGAGGAGGTCACCGCCGAGTCAATACCTCCTGAAATTCCGACCACGAAACCTTTGGCACCTGCCTGACCCGCATAATCGCGCATCCATGTACTTATATGTTCGATGATCCGTTCTGTCTGCATGTGCTTTTGATTTCGGACTTTCCAATTCAACCCCCTCCTTCATGAAAGGTTTCGGGTTGGTGGAAAAGGAGTTCCTTATTTTTGCCTCCAAATTTTCAAAAAAGAATGAAGCTTCCGGGCATATTCCTCATTTCGATGACCGCATTTTTGGTCGGATGCACTCAGGACCCATTGGAGGTCGATGTCTCTGATGTTGACTATTCGTTGAACATCCATCGCTTTGACAAGGCGCTCATCGGTAGGGATACTTCCGATTTTGCACGATCCACCTACCCTGAACTACGTGATGAATTCATGCCTTTCATGTCGACAGGGACGATCGAGTTCTGGAAGAATCAAGCGTCCTCGGCAGAAATGGCCCGGCTCCAGAAGGAGATCGACGAACGTTTCCCCGATCTGGAAAAGTTGCATTCTGACCTTGAGAATGCTCTACAACATTATTACTACTATTACCCACAAGCTTCGAGGATCGAGGTCTACGCCTATAATTCGGGCCTGGACCTGAATTTTCCGGTCCTCTTCGCTGACTCCATTCTCTTCATTGCGCTGGACAATTATCTGGGACCCGATCATCCAGCGTATGGATATCTGGATCGCTATCTCGTACAAGAAAAATCACCGGAATACATCACCAGGGATGCCATGCTCCAGATCGGACAGACCAAGGTTCGTCGAGATCAGGAGGACCAGACCCTCTTGGCCGACATGATCCATTGGGGAAGGATCTGGTATTTCACCAAAGCGATGATGCCCGACGCACCTGATTCCATCATAACGGGTTTCTCCTCCAAAGAATTGACTTTCAGCGTACAGAACGAAAGATCCATGTGGTCCTACTTTCTGGATAACAACCTCCTTTACGACACCGGAATGGACGCCAAAAGAAGGTTCATCAACCTGGCCCCCTTCTCCAAATTCTACCTGCAATTCGACAGTGAGACCCCAGGAATGGCAGGGCGTTGGATCGGATATCGGATCGTGTCCGATTTTATGGAAAATTCGGAAACTACCCTGCCGGAGTTAATGAGAATGACCGATGCGCGACGCATCTTCGTAGAATCAAGATATAAACCATAGAACATGAAACGCTCAGATATTACCGTATCCGTTGAACTCGACGACAATCGCGTACCCGACACCATCACATGGTCTGCCACCGATGGAGGAGTGGACAATAAGGACACCAAGGCCGTGATGTTGTCTGTTTGGGATGCGGATCGTCAGGAGTTGCTAAAGATTGACCTCTGGACCAAGGACATGATGATGGATGACATGAAGAAATTCATCCATCAGAACCTACTTTCTCTGGCCAATGTGCTTGACCGGTCCACTTCTGAAGAGGGCCTGAGTAACGATCTCCGTCAATTTGCGCAATACTACGCGGAGAAATTGGAGCTGCTGCCCAAGAAGTGATTCAAGGAAGTTCGGCCAATCGCTGATTGGTGGCTTCGATATATTCCAAAAGCTCCTCCGCTCCTTGCCCGGTCTCTGACGAGGTGAGAAAAACAGGGGGCAGGGATTCCCATGTCTTCAACATCGCCTTGCGATACACAGCAAAATTCTTTTGCCACTGAACCTTGCTGATCTTATCGGCCTTTGTGAATACCATGGCGAAAGGGATCCCATTCTCTCCTAACCACTCCATGAACTCGAGGTCGATCCGTTGGGGTTCATGACGACAATCCAAAAGAACAAAAAGCTGGATCAGGCTGGTTCGTTTGGCCACATAGGTATGAATGAGCTTTTGAAGCTTCTCACGCATGGGTTTCGAGACCTTTGCAAACCCATATCCCGGAAGGTCGACCAGATACCATCCATCATCCATTAGGAAATAATTCAGCATCTGTGTCTTGCCTGGGCGTGAGGAGGTCTTCGCAAGATTCTTCTGATTGGCAAGGGCATTCAACAAGGAGGACTTCCCCACATTACTCCTTCCGATAAAGGCGTATTCGGGCTTTCCGGTATCCGGAGCAAGGGAAAGCTTCGGAAAGCTCCCGATGAACTCTGCTTTTCTCAGTGGCATGGGTCGGTCTCTTTGTGGCCAAAAATAGGTCAATTCAAAAGAAGGCCACCCGATTGAATTCCATCCGGATCATTCATCGAAATCTGTATCCCACTTTTTCCCACCGCATCAAAATCACTATATTTCTGCAAAAGAGAAATCTGCAGCTTTTGATAATAAATCTTTATCAAGAAAGTTTTCAACAAAGTGGGTAAAGGTGGATCAAAGTGGGTTCACTTTTCTATATTTGACCCAAAGGCACTAAAAACTTCAATCGCTTGAATCTCATAGGGGTACATGAGTGTAAAATGGATGCAAAGGGGCGCGCCGTACTACCGGCTCCGCTCAAAAAGCAACTATTGCCTGTACTCGAGGACGGATTCGTCCTCAAGCGAAGTGTTTTTCAAAAGTGTCTTGAGCTCTATCCGATGAAGGAGTGGAACCGGATCATGGAGGAGGTTGGAAAGCTCAATCGATTCGTGAAAAAGAATAGTGACTTCATCCGAATGTTCACTGCAGGGGTGAAGACGATCGAAATGGATGGCTCCGGACGGATCCTGGTCCCCAAGGACCTTATTGGATTTGCCGGTCTCAACGACCACCTGGTGATGAATGCCACCGGCAACCTCATCGAATTATGGGACCGATCCTCCTATGAGAAGGTGGTGAATGACCCCGAAGTGGATTTTGGCGCATTGGCTGAAGACGTGATGGGAAACCTAAACAGCCAGCGTCATGACCTATCATAAACCCGTTCTTCTACAAGCTTGCGTGGATGGACTCGATATCCGTCCTGAAGGCACCTACGTGGACGTGACCTTTGGCGGTGGCGGACATTCGAGAGCCATCCTTGAGAAACTGGGACCCGAAGGGAGGCTCTTTGCCTTTGACCAGGACCCTGAGGCAGTGGCCAATCAGCCGGACGATCCAAGGTTCACCCTCATCAGGCAGAATTTTCGGTATCTCCGGAATAGCCTTCGGATGTACGGGGTGGAAAAGGTCAATGGGATCCTTGGGGATCTCGGCGTTTCATCCCACCAGTTCGACACTGCCGAAAGAGGCTTTAGCTGGAGATTCGACGCCCCACTGGACATGCGCATGAACCCATCAAGACCATTGAATGCCGATCAGGTACTCAATGAATACACCGAAGAGGAACTCGCGCGTGTGCTTTGGTCATACGGTGAGGTCCAAAGACCGAGGATGGTGGCCAGAAAACTGGTCAAAGCTCGTGAGAACGAATCGGTCCATACCACTGGCGAACTGATCCGGATACTGGAACCCCTAGCCCAGCGAAAAAAAGCTCCGGTATTCTTTGCCCAGGTGTTTCAGGCATTACGGATCGAGGTGAACGGTGAGTTGGACGCCCTCCGGGACCTTTTGGAACAATCACTGGAGGTCCTCGACTCGGGAGGCCGGCTGGTGATCATCAGTTATCACTCGCTAGAAGATCGAATGGTCAAGATCTTCATGCGCGAGGGAAAACTGGATGGGGAGGCAGACCGGGATTTCTATGGGAATCGCCTGGTGCCTTTCAAGCTGATCAGCCGAAAGGCGATCCAGCCCGGGGAAGAAGAAATGGAAGAGAATTCGAGGGCGCGTAGTGCCCGACTTAGAATAGCGGAAAAGATCTGATGGCAGGGACCTTCAAGAACATACAGAAACAATTCTCCGCCTTTTGGCGAGGAAGCTTCCTGGAACAGGAGGCGGTGGTCAAACACTTGCCTTTCCTAGGGTATCTGTTGGCCCTTGCGCTCATTTCGATCTGGGCCTCCCATAAGGCTGACGAAAAGACCAAGGAACTCGCCCGCCTACAAGATCAGTACAAAGAGGTAAAGAGCGAATACATCGAGACCAAATCAAGGTTGATGCAGCTCAGCGCCCAAAGCAAGATCATCGAGAGAACTGAATCATTGGGACTCATCCCACAACAACAACCCCCGAAGAAGATCGTCGTACCCCATGAAGACTGAGCCACCAAAAACGTTCCGATTACGCCTGGGCCTCGTCGCCCTGGGGATTGGCGCGCTGGCTCTGACCATTGCGGCCAAATTGATCCTCACTGTGGTATCCGAAGGACCCGAATTAAGGGAGCAGGCAGAGAAATTGGTCCTGCGCGAAGTGGTCGTTCCCGCTGACCGAGGCAATATCTATAGCAGCGATGGAAAACTCCTTGCGACGACCATGCCCGTCTACGACCTGTTCATGGATCCAATGGCTCCCACCGAAGAGGCCATTGGCGAGAACCTTAGGGCGCTGTCCAACAAACTGGCACGGAAATTCCCAAATAGGTCGGCCTCAGAATGGGAGCGATTCATCCGCTACAAACGCGAAAAAGGGGACCGATATATCCGCATTGGAGAGAATGTGAGTTTCACTGAATTGCAGGAGATCCGGCAATATCCCTTGTTCAACCTCGGCAAGTATAAAGGCGGACTGATCGCCGAACAGGAAAACTACCGGAAGATGCCGCTTGGAAAAGTGGCCGAACGGACCATTGGGTATGATGGGGAATTCCAGGCTGGACTTGAAGGAGCCTTTTCCAGCTATCTGAGTGGTCAGAATGGCAAACGCCTAAAACAAAGGATCTCAAAGGGGTTCTGGAAACCCGTTGCGGCCGGGTTGGAAGAAGAACCCAGGCATGGGTATGACCTCATCACCACCCTGGACACCCGCATGCAGGATGTTGCCCATCGCGAATTGAAAAAGGCTCTTGAACATTTTGAAGCTGACCACGGATGTGTGGTGGTCATGGAAGTGGCCACTGGACAGGTGAAGGCCATTGCGAATCTGGGAAGGACCGAAGAGGGTGAATATCTCGAACAAAGGAATTACGCGGTCTGGGAAACCACCGAACCCGGTTCCACCTTTAAGCTAGCCTCGTTGATGATCGCACTTGATGACGGGGTGATCGATACCGCTGATATCGTCAATACAGGAAATGGAGTATATCCGATCTACAATCGCAAGGTCAAGGATTCGAATGTAAAAAACGGACGTGGTGGGTATGGCGAGATCAATGTGGCCGAAGCCTTCCGCAAATCTTCCAATGTGGGGATCGTCAAGGCCATTTATCCGCATTACAAAGACGATCCCGAACGATTCGTGGACCAACTGTACAACCTCGGACTCCACAAACCCCTTGACCTATCGATCAAGGGAGAGGGAAATCCAAGGATCCCCAAACCCACTGATCCCAATTGGAGTGGCACCAGTCTTCCTTGGATGACCTTCGGTTATGAAGTGTCCCTTACCCCCATTCAGGTCCTTTCCATCTACAATGCGGTCGCCAATGACGGAGTGATGGTCAAACCCTTATTCGTGAAGGAGATTAGGGATGGTGGGCGGATGATCGAGTCGTTTGAACCAGAGGTGATCAATCCGGCTATCTGTTCGAAATCCACCATCGCGCAGCTACAATACCTGCTAGAAGGAGTGGTGAACCGTGGAACCGCCCAAAGCATCTACAACCCACAGATGCCCATGGCTGGAAAGACCGGCACATGCCAACTCAACTATTGGAAAGGTTCACTGGACTACCAGGCGAGTTTCGCCGGATACTTTCCGGCAAAAGACCCAAAATATTCCTGCATCGTGGTGATCAATAAGCCGAACCCACTCAAAGGCTTTTATGGAAGTACCGTTGCAGCGCCTGTCTTCAAGGCAGTTGCAGATGAGATCTTCCTGCGGATTCCCGAAGAATTGAAACAAGAAAACCCCAACAGAATCCTTGCCACGGCCGAAGGTCTGGCTCCAGATCAGGATCAGGGGACTCGAACCATGCCCGATCTGGCGGGAATTTCCGGGAATGAAGCCTTGGCCTTTCTGGAGAACCACGGGATCCAGGCAAAGATCACCGGCAACGGCGTGGTGGTCGGACAATGGCCCAAGCCCGGAACCTCACTACAAAATATCAGGACCGTAACCCTTTTCCTCGAATGAAGCTTCTTAAGGACATATTGTACAAGGTTCCCCTAGATGAGGTGGTGGGATCGACCAATAAGGCGATATCGAATATCCATTTTGATAGCCGAAAGATTCAAAAGGATGGCCTGTTCATCGCTCAAAAGGGCACCCAGGTAGATGGTCATGAATACATTTCTGCTGCCATCGTCAAGGGAGCCATTGCCGTGGTTTGTGAGGAACTGCCTGAGGAGAAGAAAGAAGGGGTCACATACATTCAGACGGGAAACAGCTCAAGTGCTTTGGGCTGGATCGCTGCCAACTTCTACAATAATCCCTCTGAGGAGATGATCGTGGTTGGGGTAACAGGAACCAATGGCAAGACCACTGTAGCAACCCTCCTTTATCAACTCTTTACCGATCTGGGACATAAGACCGGGTTGCTGTCCACGGTCAGAATTCGAATTGCAAAAGAAGTCCTGCCCGCCACACATACCACCCCAGATGCCATTACCATTCAGAAGAATCTCGCTGAAATGAGAAAGGCGGGATGCAAGTATGTTTTCATGGAGGTATCCTCGCACGGCCTGGCGCAATTCCGAACCAGTGGAATCAAATTTGCCGGGGGGATCTTCACCAATATCACCCATGATCATCTGGATTATCACGGGACCTTCAAGGAATACCTCTCTGCCAAGAAGATGCTTTTCGATCAACTCCCCGCTGGGGCCTTTGCTTTGGTGAATGTGGACGACAAGCATGCCGAACAACTTCTCCACCACACCAAGGCTAAGAAATATACCTATGCTTTGCGCTCACCAGCGGATTACAAGGGTAAAATTCTCGAATCCCAGATCACAGGACTTCTGCTGAAGATCAACGATCAGGAGTTCTGGGCCAAGCTGGTGGGAGATTTCAATGCCTATAACCTCCTGGCGGTTTATGGAGCAGCGGATCAACTGAAACAGGACCCGCTGACCATCCTGACCACCATGTCCACCCTGACCCCACCCGAGGGACGTTTCCAGTATATCATCTCCGATCGCGAGATCACCGGGGTGGTGGATTATGCCCATACGCCGGATGCCCTGGAAAATGTACTCAAGACCATTGGTCAGTTATCCGGAGGTACGAGGAACATCATCACCGTGGTAGGTTGTGGTGGCGATCGTGACAAGACCAAGCGGCCCGAAATGGCAAGGATCGCAGCCGAGCTGAGCCAAAAGGTCATCCTGACCTCAGACAATCCTAGAACAGAGGATCCGGAGTCCATTCTGGATGACATGGAAAAGGGCCTGGATCCCGTCCTGAAGAAAAAGACCATACGGGTCACCAATCGAAGAGAGGCCATTGCCGTAAGCTGCCAGCTTGCGCAGGATGGAGACATCATTTTGGTAGCAGGCAAAGGACACGAGAAATATCAGGAGATCCATGGTGAACGCCTGCCCTTTGACGACCTCGCCATTCTTAAGGAAAACTTCACCCAAACCGCCTGACACCATGCTGTACTACCTCTTTGAGTATTTGGACAGAGCCTTCGACCTACCCGGTGCAGGAGTTTTTAAATACATCACGTTTCGCTCCGGAGCCGCCATTGTTTTGTCCCTCATCATCACCTTGATCTTTGGAAAGAGGATCATCAATCTCCTTCGAAGGAAACAGATCGGCGAAACGGTAAGAGATCTTGGCCTGGAAGGACAGAACCAAAAGGCAGGTACTCCGACCATGGGAGGAGTGATCATCCTGGCAGGGATCCTGATCCCCGTTCTCCTATTGGCACGACTGGACAATATTTACATCATCCTGTTACTGGTGACCACCTTGTGGATGGGCGCGATTGGCTTCATTGACGATTACATCAAGGTCTTCAAAAAGAACAAGGAAGGTCTTCGAGGCAAGTTCAAGGTCATGGGACAGGTGGGTCTCGGAGTGATCGTTGGTTCCATGCTCTATTTCCACCCGGACGTCGTGATCAAGGAACAGGCCGAGAATCAGGCATCGATCCAACTTTACGGAGAGGAATCCAGTAACCTTCCGAAGTATGGAGAGGAAGAAAAGTCGACAAAGACCACCATCCCATTCTTCAAGAATAACGAATTCGATTATTCTGCCTTGATCACATGGATCAGCCCTGAGCTAAAGAGGTATGCCTGGCTGATCTTCATTCCTATCGTCATTTTCATCATCACCGCTGTTTCCAACGGAGCCAATCTGACCGATGGTCTGGACGGGCTTGCAACAGGGACATCTGCGATCATCGGGGTCGCCTTAGCCGTCCTTGCTTACGTGTCCGGCTCCATCATCTTTGCCGATTATCTCAACATCATGTATATCCCGGATTCGGGAGAGACGGTGGTGTTCGCCTCTGCTTTCATCGGTGCCTGCATCGGGTTCCTGTGGTACAATTCCTTTCCGGCTCAGGTATTTATGGGCGATACGGGAAGTCTGAGTATCGGAGCCATCATCGCCGTTTTTGCACTGGTGGTTCGAAAGGAACTCCTGATCCCGATCCTCTGCGGGGTCTTCCTGGCCGAGAACCTTTCGGTCATTCTGCAAGTGAGCTATTTCAAATACACGAAAAGGAAATTCGGAGAAGGGCGAAGGATATTCCTAATGTCCCCTCTCCATCATCACTATCAGAAAAAGGGCTATCACGAAGCCAAGATCGTGACCCGCTTTTGGATCGTCGGCATCATGCTGGCGGTATTTGCCATCATCACCTTGAAACTCCGCTGATCCGTGGCACAAGACCCAAAACATATAGTCATTCTCGGTGCCGGGGAAAGTGGCCTGGGAGCCGCCCTCCTTGTTAAGAAACAGGGACATGGGGTCTTTGTGTCAAGCCTGAAGAACATCAGTTCGGAGGTTCGCAAGAAGCTGGAGATCGAGGGGATCGAATATGAGGAAGGTCAACACACACCTGATCAGATCCTAAAAGCCGACCTGATCATAAAAAGTCCCGGGATCCCCGATAACGCCCCGATCATGAAGCTCAT
>JAJLJK010000344.1:0-5541 GCA_033844885.1 Bacteroidota bacterium
CAGGATGGGCTCCAACCCA
This sequence comes from Bacteroidota bacterium, assembly GCA_033844885.1. Taxonomy (GTDB): domain Bacteria; phylum Bacteroidota; class Bacteroidia; order Flavobacteriales; family Schleiferiaceae; genus JAJLJK01. The sequence continues at coordinate 20 of JAJLJK010000344.1, forward strand.
GTGACGGTCTGAAAGCCAGGCAGGGGTTGGATCATCCGGAGTTCCTCATCCAAAAAGACCAGAGTGGGATAGGACATCTTCCCCTGTAATAAGGCGGCTGCCAATTCGTGGTAACCTCGTCGGCCCTGAGGGATGTACTTGAATGTATGTCCCTTGATTCGAATGGAATCCCTTCCTTCCGCATCCAATTTCACCGCATAGTAATTCTCGTTCACGTATTGGACCAACTCAGGGTCCTGAAAGGTGGTCTGGTCCATCTTCTTGCACCATCCACACCAATCCGTATATACATCGATCAGGATCTTTCGTGGTTCCTTTTGCGTTGCCTGCTCAGCCTCCTCGATCGTCATCCAATGGATCCTCTCCTGGCCGATTGCCCAAAAGCTCATCAGCGAAAGCGAGAGAATGGAAATCCAATTCTTCATCTTCATGACTCAAAAATAAAAAAGCGGGAGGTAAGTACCATCCCGCTTGTACAACGTTAAGATTTCTTTATGATTATCGGTCCTCCAAAATCAATGGATCCCCTTCATCATTCTACCCAACATTGGGGAAAGAAGGAATAGGAGAACCGCTCCAAAACCTGAGGTGATGGTCAGGAAGAGGAAGAGGTTCATGTCGGGAAGAGCATTGTGGAGAAGGTTTTCCATCATTCCAGCCAAATAGTTGGCCAAAGCCATGAAAGCGAACCAAACGCCCATCATGACCGAAACGATCTTTTGAGGAGCCAACTTGGTGACCATACTGAGCCCGACCGGTGATAGACAGAGTTCACCAAAGGTGTGGATCAAATAAACACTGACCAACCAGAAGGGGCTGACAAGGTGATTCTCAGCCGCCAGAGAGGCAAAGTACATGATGACAAATCCCAATCCGAGAAGGGTAAGGCCCAATCCGAATTTCACAGGGGTTCTTGGATTCAGTTTTTTCCGTTCCAGTATTACCCACAACATGGAGAACAAGGGAGCGAAACCAAAGATGGCGATCGCATTGATGGATTGGAACCACGAAGCAGGGATCTCGAAACCGAACATCATCCGGTCGGTCTGTTCAGCAGCAAAGAGGTTGAACGTTCCTCCCGCCTGTTCAAACCCTGACCAAAAAAAGATATTGAATACAGATAGAATCAGGATCACGGTCACACGGCTCCACTGATCCTTTCCGCTGGTTCCTTTGATGATGGTCCTACCGAGTCCGACGGTACCGGCAATGGCCAGGATCCATATCAGGATATTCTGAGTATTCTCGGTAATGGCATTCCAACCATAAAGGAATCCGATCACAAGGGCGATGATCACGCCGGTATAAAGCAAGACCCCGATATAATCCTTGGCTTTGAGATTAGCATTGTCATTTTCCAGTCGATTTGGCGGAAGACCTGCCCCTTCAAGGGTTTGTGTGCGGAAGAAGAACCACGTAAGACCGAGGAGCATTCCCAATCCAGCCGTTCCAAATCCGTATTCCCAACCAATGTTCTCTCCGAGGTAACCACAAGTGAGTGGAGAAAGGAAGGCACCAAGGTTGATCCCCATGTAGAAGATCGTGAAGGCCGAATCCTTTCGTGGATCATTCTCCGTATACAAAGCACCTACAATGGTGGAAATATTAGGCTTAAAGAATCCATTTCCCATGATCAAAAGACCAAGTCCCAAATTCAGGAAGAAATCCTTGGATCCCGAGGCGGCATCGATTCCCACAGAAGTAGCCAGACCGAATTGTCCGAGGGCCATGAGCAATCCACCGATGTAGATGGCCTTCCTCTGTCCCAGCACCGTATCGGCAAGATATCCACCCAATATCGGGGTAAGGAATACAAGACCGGTAAAAAGGGCATAGATCTCGAGAGCCGCGGCCCTATCCATATTGAACCCGTTCTCCATGACCGATGAGGTCAGGTAGAGGACGAGCAGTGCACGCATCCCATAATAACTGAAACGCTCCCACATCTCTGTAAAGAAGAGGGTATATAAACCGGGTGGATGCGGCTTTTTAGATAGTTCCTGGTCCGTTAGGTTGACCGTCTGTGATGAATTCGACATAATGATCTAATTAATGAGCGGCAATTTAGAAAAGTCTCAAAGATTTTCTTCAAGGAAGCGGGTCATCTTATCATAGAGGTGATAACGGGTGTTCCCTCCGTAGATACCATGGTTCTTATCAGGGTAAATGAATAGGTCAAATTGCTTGTTCGCATTGACCAATGCATCGATCATTCGCATGGTGTTCTGAACATGGACGTTATCATCCGCCGATCCGTGGACCAATAGGTAAGAACCTTTGAGTTTTTTGACGTGATTGATAGGACTGTTATCGTCATATCCGGAGGCATTCTGTTCCGGGGTCTGCATATACCGCTCGGTGTAGATATTGTCATAGAATCGCCAGTTGGTCACAGGGGCGACCGCGATCGCCGCTTTGAACACATCAGCTCCTTTAGTGATGCAAAGACTACTCATATATCCTCCATAGCTCCATCCCCAGATGCCGATCCGATTCCCATCGACATATTTCTGATCCGCCAACCATTTTGCGGCGGCGATCTGGTCTTCGGTCTCGTACTTCCCGAGTTCTTTGTAGGTCACTTTTCTGAAATCCCTGCCCCGGGCACCGGTACCACGATTGTCTACAGAAACGATGATGTATCCCTTGTCTGCAAGGATCTGATAGTACTTGTCATTGAACCCGTCGTAGCTGTTCTCAACGGTCTGTGATCCTGGGCCGCCATAGACGAACATGAGTACAGGATAGGCCTTGTCCTTGTCAAAGTCGACCGGCTTGATCATCCAGGCATTCATTTCAACCCCATCCCCATTAGGAATGGTCATGAATTCCTTCTTGCTGATCTGGTATTCATCCAGTGTAGCGCGGAGGTCCTCATTCATTTCGAGCTCGCGAATGCTTTCGCCTTCTGAATCCCTCAGAACGGTAGTAGGAACCGAATTGGCCGCACTGTGCTCGTGAATGAAGTACTTGAATCCCTGGCTGAAATTGGCGGTATTCCATCCCAGATCGGGGGTGAGATTGGTCTTTTTCTTTCCCTTGAGGTTGATCCGGTATACGTGACGCTGGGTCGGGTGAACCTCAGCACTCTGATAGTAGAGCCAGCCGTTCTCCTCATCGATCCCGTAGAACTCCGTCACGTCCCATTTTCCATCGGTGATCTGTTTCATGACCTTTCCGCTTCCGCTGATGTGGTAAATGTGTTGATATCCATCCCTATCGCTGGTCCAAATGATGGAACCATCCTTAAGGAATCGGATGTCATCGTTGATCTCGATGTAAGCGGGGTCGGTCTCCTTCATCCAAAGTTCTGCCTGCCCGGTCGAGGCATTCACTTTCCAAAGGTTGAGTTCATTCTGAAGGCGGTTCATGGTGTAAACCACCACCTGATCATCCTTTTGGGTCCATTTGATCCTGGGGATGTACTCATATTGGATGTCGTTGAGAACCTGAATGGTCTTTTCATCCTTCACATCATAGATGTGCGCAGTCACCTTCGAGTTAGGTTCGCCGGCCTTGGGATACTTGAAGACGTATTGAGTAGGGTAGAGGTCCTTTCCGTAGATGTCCATGGAGAACTCGGGAACTTCAGTTTCATCGAATCGGTAGAACGCAATGTAATTCCCATCCGGAGACCAGTAGAAAGCCTGATCGAAGGAGAACTCCTCCTCATAGACCCAGTCGAGAGCACCATTGATGATCTTGTTCTTTTCGCCATCGGTGGTCACCGCTTTTTCGGTATTGGATCCAAGATCCTTGATGTAGAGATCATTATCACGAACGAAAGCGATCATCTTTCCGCCAGGATGAAAGCTGGCGTACATCTGCTTTCCTTCTGATAGCTTTTCGATCTTGGAAGAACCCAATTCGTAATGATAAAAGACCGACTTACTTGAATGTCGATAAATGGGTTCCGTTTCGGTGGCAAGCAACAGCTGGCTTTCATCATTATTGAAATCATACGCATCGATATTGATGCTCTCACCAGTGAGTTTCTCCAAAGTAGATCGGGTCAGAACAGTATCCATCACATCCCCTGTCGCATAGGCGAACTTGACGATCGCCCACCCGGACTTATCTTTTTCAAGAGTGGTGTAGTGGGTACCATCACTCATGGAATGAAGACCCGAGACCCCCTTTGGATAGAAGCGGTAGAACCACCAGATATCCTTCAATTCAACATTCTTTGTCTGAGCAACGGTCGAAAGGGTAGTGACCGCCATTAAAAGACCGATTAGAATGGACCGCATGGAAATATGTGGATTAATGTTTAGCCGCGGAAATTAGGACTTTTTTGGAGATGGACCGAAACGGAGGCGGATAAGCGCGTAGAATAAATCAAGCATTCAATTGGTTCAAAATTGTACTAACCTTGTATGCAATCATTCAACTTGAAATCCCTACACCGAATGAAGAATAAATTGCTTTCCGCACTTCTGTTCACCCTGATCAGTATCAGTCTTCAGGCAACCCATCAGATCGGAGGTTACCTGACCTGGCGTTCGGTCGGACCGGATACATATGTGTTCACCTATGTTGGACTCTACGATGCCAATTCGATGTCCACCAATCCGGCCTTGATCACCAATCATCCATCAGTGCCTAACATCTCTATGTCCATAGTATCCAGTTCTGTCGTTCAGAATGCAGGATGTGTCGGAGATACCACCCTGATCTTCAAAGCGGAGAGTGCACCTGTGACATTCTCTAAGCCTTATCCACAAGGAGGCCTGATGGTAGCGCGTCGCTCCAATAGTTTCCTTTCACTTAGTTTCGTGAATGCCACTTCTTCAGCCCCTCAATTCTTTCCTTTGATCCTGACGGAAGGAGCACAAGGAAGTGGCGGGTTGGATATCGATGGTAGTCAGTGGTTGACGCATTGTCAGGGCATCCGGCAACAGGCGCCCTTGATCTTTAAGAATCAAGGAATCGATTCGATTTCTTTTTCCTTTGCTTCACTTCCACCGGATGTGATCACCAACAATGGGGTTCCACAATTCCAATCTCCTTACTCCGGAACCACTCAGATGCCCGACAGCACATTTTCTTCGGGAAGCAGTCCTGCGGTCATGGATCCATCAACAGGAGCGTTTAGTTTCACAAGTGCCGTTACCGGTGGGTTTTATATCGTCCGTAAGGTGGAACATTGGCGAAACGGAAACGTCATCGCCACTCAGTATTTGATGATCCCACAGTATGTCTTGAATTGTACGGGAAATAATGGGGATCCCAACCTAAATGTGGTCACAGGGAATGGATATCCCACTCATTCCTGGAGTTTTGATAATACCCAGAAAGGATATCTCCTGAGCCCCGGGGATAGTCTTCAGGTTGAAATGCAGGCGACGGATTACGACCTGAACCCCAATTTCACTCCACAAAGCATCACCTTCACCGGATATGCTGATCCCTCATTGAATGTTCAGTTTTCCCCAAAGGCACCCCAAAGTGGCTTTGTGAGTCCCACTAACAATAATATTATTGCCAAGATCCGTGTGCCTTCATCCCTATCAGGCATGTCC
>JAJLJK010000345.1:0-4187 GCA_033844885.1 Bacteroidota bacterium
GCTCAGGCGGAGACAGTTCCGCTTTGGATGTGAATTTTCCTGGAAGGACCGGAAGGATTAAGGATCCTAAAAGGAATCCGAGAATCCCAAATACAAGGATAAAATGCCACCTCAGTCTGAGGGTTTTGAGGAGAGGCTGTAGATCAAAAAAGATGCCTTGTTCAAAATCAGGTCGCCATGGGGAGATGATCTCCTTGCTGCCTCTTTTGTTGATCAAACTATCCATTGAATTCCTAGGGTTTGCGTGGGCGGCAAAGATTAACCTTTGCTTAATCCTACCTTAATATAGCAGGTTGCACATACTGTAAAATATGTTGCATAAATTTTCCAAAATATTGAAAATGAGTCAATTTCTAATCCCTTGGATTTAAAAGAGCCTTACCCGCAAATAAGGAGGATCCGAAAATAAGTCCTAGGAAAACACCGAAAATCATAATTGTCAAGAGCCCAAATCCTTCTGATTTGAAAGGAAGGTTGGGTCTTTCCCGAAAGTAGAAGGATTGAAGGGAAAGTGTAGAGGGATCCATGCTGTTTAGGAAAGCCTTTCTTTCCTGTCTGACAGCGCTGGCTTCGATATAGGAGTGATCCTCAAGTTTTCGGTCTAGCGATCCTAGTTCACTTTGGATCCATTTTGTCCCTCTTAGGTATAGCGGACCCTTTTCCAGAAGCTCAGGCTCTGACCGTACCAAGTTGGCATCGGTGATCCCAAGTTGTTTTGCCATCTCAAGTGCATCCGAATAATGCTTTCTCTGTTGGTCGATCTTATTTCGCAGGAGATCCAGGTCTCTCATCTCACTTTGTTCGATCGAAGCGATCTCTTGATCCTTGGCTAGTTGGAGGGTTTCAATGGTCTGTTTCATCACTTGGCTATCCAGAAAATCGATCCATTCGTAGAGGACCCTTTCTGCTTTCTCCGGTGAATTCATTTTAACCTGAAGGACATGTCCAAGGATAGACCCTTGATCATCTCTGGGAGTGGAATAGCTGATCTTTTTGGCCCAAGTTTCCAGAATTTGCCTTCTTTTTTGTGGTTCCAAATTCAACTCCTGAGTCTCTTGGAGGAAAATTGGATGAGACTCCCAGAATTCGATCTTCACTTCAGGCGTGGTGGCTTTTTCAATGAAAAGATTAAAGAGACCTTCACGAGAAGGAACCCGGTCAAGCCCTTGGGTCATCACCAAAAAGGGCTGAAATTCGGTGTAGTCGATCGGCCCTACATCTGCGCTACTCACATAGGTCTTAGGGATCAGGGTACTAATGATCGCAGATAGGAACCCCACAATGACACCGGATAGCGCGATCCTTTTCCAATGGGTCATTAAGAATGAACGAAGGAAACTTAGGTCAATGATAAGTTCTTGTTCTCCGTGATTTCGCCAAGGAGAAATTAACTCCCGGTTTCCAGGAGTTTTGATGATTTGAACCATATTATGCTTGAGGTCTAGGGGATAGCAAAGATGAGATCATCCATCTAAATGGTAGAACTCAGATGTTTCAATGACTTGCAGTTATGTCAAAAACGTTACAGAAAATGAACGACCTCTTTTCGTAGAAACTTCCGGAAGGCGATAAATGCAATGATCAAAGAAAGACCTATGAGGATAAGAAGGAGCCATGCTTCCTGACTCTGCACCCCCCACCAATGTGGGGTTATTTCATCAATTCCAAAAAGGTCTGGAAATGCAAATATTCCATGTGCGATGAGTATCCCCAATACCCAACCAAAAAGGATGATGATCAACCCCTCGGACAGGATGAGGAGGAATCGCCCCAATGGCCCTAATCCCATGGCTACCATCATTGCCAACACCGGAAGACGGCCCTCGATCTCACGGATCATCACCAAAAAAATGTTCATTCCCGAAAAGGAAAGGATGACCAGAGAGATCAGGGCAAGCCATTTGGTAGAGATACCGGCGAATTGCCGGATCTTATTTGCCTCGATTGCAGGAAGAACCGCCATTTCTGACGTCCCCTGGTTGATCTTCCTGGGCAGGTGGAACATGGCCGCCGGAGTTTTAAATTGTATCAGGATCGACGTGATCTGACTTGAATCGGAATGGTGAAGGTCCCAATAGGTGGAAAGAGGAGTGAGAATGGCCTGATCCGGAACCATTTGGGATCTTTTCAGAATACCAACTACCTTGAGATCGTGCTCATGTTCACTTTCCAATTGATCATTTAGGCCATGATTACTTCTAAAACGATCTCCTACTCGAAGGCCGGTCTCAATAGCCACTTGGGAACCGATCACTACCTCCCCAGTAGAAAGAAACATCTTCCCCTCTTTTAGTGATAAGGCAAAACGGTCAAAATAGGTTCGATCGGTCCCAATGATCCGAAACTGTTGGTAGGAATCACCTAGAGAAAGGGGAGTGGCTGAACTCACCTGAGGATCGATCCTAAGGCTATCCAAACGCCCTATTGGTATATTACCTGTAGGTGCATCCAAAAGGTAGATCGATGAAAGAAGAACCTGTAATGGACTGCCTTTGGCCGCAACAATCATATCCACATTGCGGAGGTTCTCATTCATTTGAAGATCCAAGGTTCGGGTTGCAAGGGTTATGAAGGATAGCAATCCAACTCCTATGGTAACCATGAGAATATTGATCATCCAGCCAAATGGCCGATGTTGGATATGACGATATGCAGCCCGAAGGAAAAAGGGTGGCATGGGGCTAAAGGTAAGGTGAAGCCCAGTGTGAAAAAAGTTCAGGATCGATCAATCTGCCTGAGCTCTTTCCGCATCCATTCGGATCTTTCGGTTCTTGATCTTCTCTTCGAGCACCCCTAGGAGATCGTCTGCAAGTTCGCGTTTGGTGTGGAACCTTTTGAACATCTTTTCGAGGATCTCAAACGCCTCTGGGCCTGTATCCTGGGCACAGAGATACTCCCCGAGATCCTGACCAGAAAATCTTGACTCGCCGATATCGAAGTATTTTTTCAGCTCCAATAAAAAGATGGCCAGCTTATCATTGGTTTCATCATGTTCTTCCTCCTCGCTTTCCCCATCCAATTTCAATTCGATCAGTCGATCATAGAAAGGATATGAGCGGATGGAGTCTTTTTGGATCAGGTTGATCACCACATCCACAAAGCGTTGTTCACCATTCGCATTTCGAAGGCGGAGTCCTGACAGTGAATATAGATGAAGATCCTTGCCAGTGGCGTTCTCATCTTCCTCCAGAGATAAACGCTCAGCCAATTGGCCGGGGCTGTAAATGGTCCAAAATTCTGCATCGAGCATGCTACCTATCAATTCGTCCCGGATCTTGAGGAAGAAGGTGTCCCAGGTCACCAGGACAGGCTCAAAGAGGATATCCTTATTGGTGTCCTGGTGTTTTTCAGGATTGGTCAGGTGAAGTAGGACATTCACATCATTGATCACCCAGCTTGAAGGCCGTTCGATCTCATATTTGCTTAAAAGTTTCTCATAACTCTTCCGTACGTGATGGTAGGTGATGTAGAATTCGGTCTCATAGACCTCAAATCCATATTTCTCGAGGACCTCCTCGAGTTTCCTGGCCTTTCCACGGAAGTTTTGATCACTTTTTTGCATGTCGATCCGGAAACCGAATTTCTGCTCGACCAGAGCGTGGAAATCAATATCCTCGCTGATAAGGCCTTGGGTGATCGCTGCAATGAAAAAATTGACAAAATCGTTATGAGATCCCCCCAGATTGGCGATCAGGTCCAAAGAAAAATTATCCAGGATAAATATGGCCTCTGCAAGTTGGGCGGTTACCTTTTCCAAAAAGGCGTTGTTGGTCCTCAGAACAACTCGGTCCCGATCCATTTTTTGAACCTGGTCCATCAGTCGTGACACAGAATTCAAACGAGGTTCGTCAGGAACTTTACCGTCCATCAGGTCGATGAAGAACAAACAGGTGAGAACCTGACTGGCAAAGACGAGGTGATATCCTTTCTTTAGATCCCCGGTTGAAGATCCTGGCTGAAAATTAGGATGGAATTCAAGGTGAAAGGTTTTCCTCGTACTCCCGTTCAATCTTCGGATATCGATGGAAATAGGGTCCTCTTTTCTCAATTCCCAATGATGTTCATACCCGGGGGCCAAATATTCGCTTACATAATTATCGACGAAGGTGTGGACGGCATCTTCTCCGAATCTATCGATCAGTGATTTTACAGTCACGGACATAGGTTTTTTTCATTTTTGGTGATGA
>JAJLJK010000346.1:0-8954 GCA_033844885.1 Bacteroidota bacterium
CTCAGGAAAAGGCTAAGCACCAATGGAATGAATAGCATATTTGGGGATTCGTTAGGCTCGGGTTATCTTGGTTGTTAAAAGGTAGATAAAGTTATGAAGTTCGCAGTTCTCCTCCATGGAAACGGTGTTTTTGACGGAACCGAGATCCAGGAAGCCGTTTTCACCCTATTGGCCATTGCTCAGGCCGGACATGAATATCAATGTATTGCTCCAGATGTGGCTCAACATCATGTGATCGATCACACCACTGGAAATGAGATGAATGAGACCCGAAATGTATTGGTCGAATCCGCTCGCATTGCACGGGGAGACATTAAGGAAGTCCGGGAGATCAAGGCTTCTGAATACGATGGACTTTTTATGCCTGGTGGTTTTGGAACCGCGAAAAATATCACCAAGTGGGCGTTTCAAGGTCCAGATGGTCCGATCCTAGACGAGGTCAAGGATCTCATTCTCGATTTTGTCCGACATCAAAAACCCATTGGCGCTTTGTGCATGAGCCCCACTACCCTTGCCAAGGCATTGGAAGGATCCGAGTTCCATGCCCACCTTACCGTAGGATCAACCGAAGAACCGTCCCCTTATGAGATCGGTGCGATCAGCGAAGGAATGAATCGCGTTGGAGCGGTGGCCGAAATGAAAACGGTAAAGGAAGTATTGATCGACAAAGATCTGAAGATCGTCACAGCACCTTGCTATATGATGGAAGCCACTATTGAAGAGGTATATGAGAATGCTCGTTCTTGCGTGAAAGAGGTGATACAACTTGCTAAGTGATCATTCTTATCCCCAATAAAAAACCCGGCCAAAAAAGGACCGGGTTTTTTTGTGGTGCCCAGGAAAGGACTCGAACCTTCACGCCAGAGGCACTGCCACCTGAAGACAGCGTGTCTACCAATTTCACCACCTGGGCAGAAATCCCCCGAAAGGGACGGCAAAGATAAATAAAATGGTATTTGAAAAAGAAGGAAGGCTTTGTTAAATGATCAATCTTCCTCGTCTTCCGAAATCGAGGAATCCGGTAGCCTTTTGGAGGTATCTGCTCCCATTCGTCGTAGCTCCTCCACCTTTCGGATCAGGTTTCCACGGCCCTCTGATAATTTTCCAACCGCTCTCTTGTAGGTCTTGTCCACCGTTTCCAACTGACCACCCAGCTTATCCAGATCTTCCACCAAACCAACGAACTTGTCATATAGCTTTCCCGCCATGCGGGCGATCTCTCGTGCATTCTGACTTTGTAGCTCCTGTTTCCATATGTAAGAAATGGTCTTTAGGACAGCCAATAGGGTCGTTGAAGAGACCAGAACGATATTACGGGAAAGAGCCCGTTCGTAGAGTCCTTTATCCTCCTTCAAGGCAAGGGTAAGAGCTGGCTCGTTCGCCACGAACAACATGACATAATCCGGCTGGTTGATCTCATATAACTGCTGATAGTTTCGATCACTCAAGGTCTTTATGTGCGCGTCCAGGCTTGCCAAATGTTGCTTTAAGTAGGTCGATCTATCCGTGTCCTCAACGGCCTCGTGATATCGTGCGTAAGCAGTGAGACTCACCTTCGAGTCTATGATGATATACTTGTCATCCGGTAGTCGCAAAAGATAATCCAGACGTTGATTCTGCCCATCTTCATTCTTGAAAACAGCCTCCTTTCGATAATGGATATCCTTTTCCAACCCAGCGTAATTAAGAAGGGTCTCCAATTGCATCTCTCCCCAATTCCCCTGGGTCTTGCTGTCACCTTTCAATGCATCTGTAAGGTTCCTGGCTTCCTGAGTGATCTGCTTATTCAGAGATTCAAGAGATTGTATCTGGGTCTTTAAGCTGGCATGTCGCTCTGCGTGCTCGGTATTCGTTTCGGTCACCTTCTTTTCGAAGTCACCGATCTTTTCTTTCAGGGGGTTCAGAAGAGACTCAAGTTGTACCTGGTTCTGACGGGTAAACTTGTCACTTTTAGCATCGAAGATCCGGTTGGCAATGTTCTCAAACTCCTCCGTGAATTTCTTTCGCAATTCTTGAACCTCTTGTTTTTGCGTCTCGAGTTTCTCCTTCCAATGAGCGTTCTCGGAGGAGAGTTTGGCATTTTCGGAGGAAAGGTCAATGATCCTATTTCCGTTCTCTTTCAACTCCTGACGGGTCGATCGCACCTCTTCCGACCTACTTTCCAGTTCGGCCTTTAGGGCATGGTTCTCCGCCTTGAGATCATCAATCGTAGTTTGAATGGCCTTTTGCCTGGAAGAAGTGGTGAGGGTCTTTAGGAAATACCCAATGACCAAGCCGACAATGATCGCCACAAAAAAGAGGAAATATGGATCGGTCATGTTGGGATGGTTTGATCCCAAAGGTAAGTAAATCGATTCCTGAAATTATTCGAAGATCCCGTAGGAGAAAGCAAGCCGAAGCCCAAAGATCCCATCGTTATTCATGGAACTACCCTTGTTGATGAACCCCTCGAGGTTGTCCTGATTCAGGGCAGTATAAGCAAATTCCATGCTGTACATCCAGTGATACCCGATCCTCCATTTCCATCCAAAACCAAAGGTATAGGAGATGGCCTGATAGGCGTTGGGATAAAGCTCGTATTCCGGTGGATAGAATTGGTTAATGTCCAATTTTGGGTTATAAAAGGCGGCCCCTAGTCCAAACTTCACATAAGGTGTATTCTGACGGCGCCTGAAGAATTTCCCGAACTTCTTAAAATTCAGGGTACCGAATACGTTCAATTCGGCAATGGAAGTTTGCATGACATACCCTCGATCGAATCCATGATTCCGGTCTGCGGCATAAACGGCTCCATAAGAAGCTTCGGTCCCCAGGGCGAAGATGGGATTGAAGTTATACTTGAAGTACACTCCTGCCCGTGGCCTCGTCTCAGCCAACAGGTTACCCACATCATTCTCGACCGAGATGTCCGAACTTGAATTCAAGGTCCCCAGGAAGAACCCTGGTTCCCAATAACGGGTAGATTTTTGGCCCATCGCCTGAATAACGGCCAGGAAAAGAAAAATGAAAGATGCGCTGCGAAAGCTATTGCTCATCACGAATAAAAACGATTTGGTCCTTTTCAGATCGCTCCGGCGAAAAATAGTATCCATCCTCATCGAATCGGATCAGGTCTGCCGGATCATGGATCCGGTTCCGAATGATCCATGAGGCCATGGTGCCTCGTGCTTTTTTCATCCAGAACTGAATCGGTTTATACACTCCATTCTTTCGATCAAGGAACTTTACATCAATAACCCTATTTGGGAGTTTCAATTGCCTGACGACCTTGAAATATTCTGTACTCGAAAGGTCAATAAACGACGTGTCCTTCGAAAAATGGTTGCGAAGGTAATCCAGCATGATGGGCCTCCAAAATGCGTAAAGATCCTTTTTGCGAGAAACCTTCAGAGGGGTTCCCATTTCCAATCGATAGGGCAAGATCTGATCTGCGGGACGAAGGATACCGTATAATCCCGACAGGATACTAAGGTGGGCGTTGGCAAACTTCCAGTCTTCCTCTTCCCATTTCGAAGCACTCAACCCCTGATAGACCTCTCCATTGAACATGAGCGCTGCAGGATTGGTCGCATTGGGATGGGGATCAGCCGTCCATTCCTGATTCCTTGACCAATTGAGATCCGCCAACTTCATGGAGATCCCCTGGATTTTCATCAGCTGTGAGGGTTTTTTCGTCTTCAAAACATCCTGAATCTTGGATGAATGGCTCACCAGATCAGGGTGGGATACAATAGGAGGAAGTCTTTCGGGATCCTCATTCAAATTCTTGGCAGGGGATAGGAAAACGTGGATCATGATGACTGAAAAAAATTTAGGCGACCTACGGGCCGCCTAAATTACAACTTGATACCTGTAGATGTTCAAGCTGTCATCTAATCCAGATCGGGACCATACTGGTATGCCTTTTTCTGGATCCCGTTCTCGTAAACGAGTTCATAGGTGAAATCACCCATTCCGGGATAGATCGTCCAAGTCCCTTCCTTAACTCCTTGTTTGTAATATCCGATAGAAACTGCTTGACCTCTTTGATTATAGGTCACCCACTTTCCATCAGGAGCACCATTTAGGAAAGTTCCACGCTCCTTGATGGTCCCATCAGGATAAAATGCGGTCATCAGGATCGAATTATCCTTCATTTCGAAGGTCTTGATTAGAACGCCATTATCGTAAACTTCCTTTTTAAAGGACTGGCCGAAAACTGTGGTTCCAAGCAGGAGGAACGCTATGATCAATGTATTTTTCATGTCTCTGGGGAATTATTTCCTATACCGAAGGTAACATTATTTTTACAAAAAGGAAACACTATTCTTACCTTTATTTAACATTGGGTTAACATGAAATGTTGTGGCAATTCTCAATTCGGCATCAAATTTGTTTTGCCTTGCATAAATTGCTGCCATGAAAAGAATTCTACCCCTATTTCTCCTTGCCCTCCTCGTCGCTTGCTCCGGTAGCAAGATGATGTATAAGAAGGGAAATGAATTGAGAGAAGCCGGTCTGACAAAGGAGGCTGCTGATTATTATATCATGGCCCTTCATCGGAAAAGGACCAATACCAAGGCCATTATCGCCTTGAAGGCAACTGGCCAGAAGGTTCTGGATGAAATGCTCGGCGAATTCTACCAGGCTGCAACCGGAGATGACCCTAGAAAAGCCGTTTATTCCTATCGTGAAGCGATGTCCTTTCGCGATCGAACCATGAAGGTAGGGGTCGAATTAGAAGTTCCTGAATACTATGAACAGTATTATGAGGAATCCAGAGACACCTACATTAAGCAATTGTATTCTCAAGCCAAAAGTGAACTTGAAGAGGAACACTTTGAAAAGGCCGAGGAAAAGTTCAAGGAGATCGCCAGCCTCATGCCCGGGTACGAGAATGTGGATGAGTTGAAGAACATCGCCTATATGGAGCCTATCTACCGAAAGGCTTTGGAGTTCTATGATCAGGGAAAATATCGTACGGCTCATGACCTTCTCTCCCAGATCATCAAGATCGACAGAACCTATAAGGATGCCTCCAGATATGCCGACCTTTGTGTGGAAAGTGGCCGATTTACCATCGGTCTGATGCGTTTCGAGAACACGAGCAATATTCCCGGTGCCTCCGAAGCGATCAGTGCCGGAATCATTCGGTCCATCCAGAATCAGGGAAATCCATTTATCAAGATCATCGATCGAACCCATACCGATGCCATCCTCAAGGAACAGGAACTGGGAATGACCGGTCCGGTAGAACTCAATACGGCTGCAAAGGCCGGCGAAATGATCGGTGCTAAGGCGCTGCTCGTAGGAACCGTGGTCAGTGCCCGAATGGAAGAAGGCAAACTCAAGCGTTACAGCCGACCAGGTTGGATCGCGGATCGTGTCAAATTCAAGAACCCGGAGACGGGTGAGACTCAATATCGGACTATCTACCGTAAGGTCTATTATCAGCAATTTGAGCAGGAAAACCGCGTGGCAGTGAGTTTCCAGTACAAATTGATAAGCACCGAGACGGGTGAGATCCTCCTATCGGATGTGATCGATATGGAAAACAGGGACGAGAGTCAATACGCCCGATATCAGGGGGATGCCAGTAACTTGCTCATGGGTGCTTGGACCAACCTTAACAAGGATGAAGCCACGGATCGGGTCCTGTCCGATCATCGAAGCAAACAACAACTTCGAAGTATGCTTTCCAGCGATGGTTCGATCAAGAGTCCTGAAAAACTCGCCGCAGAGATCTACGACCGTATTGCCATAAAGGTGGCCGGCGAGATCGATGGCTATAACCCTGATAACGGATGAGATCACTGATCCTAAAAATATCGTTCCTGTTTTGGATGACCCTGATCATCGGATGTGGATCCGGAAAAAAGGCATCAACCCCTCCTCCCCCTCCCCCCGCCCCTGATTGGGTCTCTTCAAAGCCCACCATGGGAATGTTCTATCATGGGATAGGATATAGCCTGAAATCTGCCAATCCGCAGGAATATCAACAGATCGCCAAAAAGAATGCCTTGAATGATCTCTCTTCCGAGATCTCAGTGCAGATCAGTTCCACCTCGATGCTATATCAAATGGAACAGAACGATCAATTCAGAGAGGAGTTCAAGAGTAATACCCGATTAAAATCTCTGGAAAATCTCGAAGGGTATGAGTTGGTGGATACCTATGAGAATGACCGTGAATACTGGGTGTATTACCGCCTTGATAAGGCACAGTACGAAAAGCTCAAGCAGGAACGGATCCAACAGGCGGTGGAAAAGAGCAAAGACCTGCTTGCCAAGGCGATCGAAGCAAGACAAAGGGATGATCATTATCAATCACTCATCTTCCATATTCGCGCCTTGGAAGCAGTGGGCCCTTACCTTGGAGATCCTCTTCGAACCACCTGGAAGGATCAGGAGGTATTTCTTGGTAACGAGCTGAATGATCAGCTGCTAAGGACTCTTTCAGGCATTCGCGTAGAGGCAAGGATCCCAGAGGTGAGGATCAAGCGTGGACAAACTCCTTCTGGGGAAGAATTGACCTTCATGATCCGGGATGAGGATAACCACCCGGTTACAAGGATCCCTGTATTCCTCTATTTTTCAGGAGGGAAACTGGATCAAAGAAATGTTTCTCCGAATCACCTCGGAGAGGTCCAGGCCAGCATCGGAAGGATCGTAAGCAACGAACCGCGTGAGTATATCCAGGCCAATCTCAATCTGGTTCAAATGGTGAAGGAAGCCACAGAAGACCCCTTGGTGAGTAGTTTGATCGCCAAATACAACACTCCAAGTGGCCGAATCACCCTAGTGATTGAAAGGCCCTCTGTTTATATAAACAGCGAGGAGTTTGACAATGGCCATATCATGAAGCAACGAATGGTGGAATCTGCATTCATTGAAGAATTCCTCCAAGCCGGTATCGATATTGCTTCGAATGCCAAAGGAGCAGATTTCATTCTCAAGATCAAAACCGATACAGAGCGCGGCGCATCCGGAGGAAAGTATGCCTCTGCCACTTTGAATGGCACCATCCAGCTCTTCGACGAAAAGAACAATCTGATCTATGCAGACCAGATCACCGGTGTCCGTGGCGTTCAATTAGATGATGGACAAGCTGCTGCTGATGCCTACAAAAAGGCGGCTGATCTGGTTCGGAAAAAGATCTTCCTTGACATGAAGCGCAAGGTCTTCGATTGATTTCTCGTTTTCCGGTTATTATGCGCGCATAATATTTTTTACATTTGGAAGGACTCGATCTTTCCAAGGTATGAAACCGGAACAAACCGTCGATTTTCACATTAAATATACCTGGCAGGCCATCGCCAAAATGTACAATGAGGTGGCAGGTAACTATGGCACGACCATGGCAACCGGGTACGTCCTTCTCAATGTCGATCTGGAAAAGGGAACCCCCTCTACTTCTTTAGGTCCAAAAATGGGAATGGAGGCAACAAGTCTGTCTAGGATCCTCAAGAGCATGGAGGAGAAAGGATTGATCGAACGCCGTCCCCATCCTCAGGACAAGCGAAGTGTTTTGATTTTCCTGACTCCTTTCGGAGTGGAAAAACGAGAAGACGCAAAAAGGGCCGTACTTGACTTCAATAATCAAGTTCGGGAGATACTTTCCGAGGAAGAGATTCAATTATTCTTCCGGATCATGAACAAGATCAATCAGGTAGTCATCAACAAGAAAACGGATACAGCTTCCATATGAAAAGAATCATTCAAAAAGTGGCCGTTTTGGGATCCGGGATCATGGGATCCAGGATCGCATGCCACTTTGCCAATAAAGGGGTCAAGGTTGTCCTTTTGGATATCCCGCCCAAAGAACTCAATGATACTGAGAAAGCCAAAGGGTTATCACTGGAGAATCCATCCGTAAGGAACCGGATCGTCAATGAAAATCTCCAAAAGGCACTGAAGGCCAATCCCGCCCCTCTGTTCAGCAAGGATTTTGCCTCTAGAATAGAGACTGGGAACTTTGATGATCACCTCTCAAAGATCGCCGAGTGTGATTGGATCATAGAGGTGGTTGTCGAAAGACTTGATATCAAACAACAACTGTTTGAGCGCGTCGAAAAATTCCGGAAAGAGGGAACCCTCATTACCTCGAATACTTCGGGAATCCCTATTCACCTAATGGCCGAAGGTCGAAGTGAAGATTTTCAAGCCCATTTTTGCGGAACCCATTTCTTCAATCCTCCTCGATACCTTAGGCTCCTGGAGATCATACCCACCCCCAAGACATCCGAGGATGTGGTGGATTTTCTGATGGAATATGGGGATCAATACCTCGGAAAGACGACCGTTCTAGCAAAGGATACTCCCGCTTTCATTGGGAATCGCATCGGGATCTTTGGGATCATGGATCTCTTCCAGCAAATGAAAGACCTGAACATGACCGTGGAGGAAGTGGATAAATTGACCGGACCCGTGGTGGGCCGCCCCAAATCCGCCACTTTTAGAACAGTTGATGTGGTCGGTTTAGACACTTTGGTACACGTCGCGAATGGACTCTATCAGGCCTGTAAGGATGATGAACGAAGGGAAACCTTTAAACTTCCTGACTTCATTCAGAAAATGAACGAGGAAAAATGGCTTGGTGATAAGACTGGACAGGGATTTTACAAAAAGGTCAAAGAGGGAGGAAAGAGTACGATACTGGCTCTGGACCTGAATACCATGGAATACAGGGAACAGGTAAAACCAAAATTCGCTTCACTGGAGACGGCCAAAACCATGGATGACCTCCGTGAAAGGGTCAAGTTCCTCTTCTTCTCCAAGGACAAGGCAGGCGAATTCTACCGAAAGACCTACAGTCCGACCTTTGCCTATTGTACTCATCGGATCCCTGAGATCGCAGATGACCTCTTCCGTATCGATCAGGCAATGAAAGCCGGGTTTGGCTGGCAAATGGGACCTTTTGAAATATGGGATGCCATTGGTGTCGAAAAGGCATTGAAGGTCATGAAGGAGCAAGGC
>JAJLJK010000347.1:0-9164 GCA_033844885.1 Bacteroidota bacterium
AGAGCCTGTTGCGCGGCATTCACGTATTGTCGAAGGGCATCCAGATACTGGTTCTGGGTTTGGGTAAGTTCAAGACTGGAAGCAAGACCCTCTCTATACTTGATCAAAGTGTTGTTCAGGATCTTATTGGCGATCTCGGCATTCCGCCTTCGGGTGTTCAGGTTGGAGAGGTTGAATTCGAATTGTGCTTTAACTCTTTGATACTCCACCTTCAGATTCCCTTCAAGCTGCTCTTTGGCGACCTCCACCTTGTCCAGATCGATCTTTGCCTGTGATACTCGTGCGGAGCGTCGGAGGCCTGTGAAGATCGGAATGGAAACATTGGCACCTATGAAGTAATTGGGGAACCACCGGTTGCTGTTGGCGTCCTGCCAGAACTCGGGGTCATTGTTCTGATAGTTTTGAGCCAGGGTAAGGAATCCGTTGACCTTTGGCAGATAGCTCATCTGTTCATTCCTGATATTAAGCAATGCCCCGCGTTCATTGGTCTCAAGAGATCTGTATTCCACATTTTGTTCAGGGTCGAATTGCTCCGTGAGAAGACTCTCTCCGTCTACCGTAAGGGTGATCAGTTGTTCGATGTCATCCTCCAGATTGATCTCCGACTCCACAGGAATACCTAATTGAACGTTCAGGAGATATCGGCTCACTTTGGCCAAGCGACGCGTGTAATCCAGATTGATCTCAATATCGGTCACAAGCAGTTCGAGCTGATCCACATCTTGCTCTTCCAGAAAGCCTTCCTTGAGGAGTTTGCGGTTTTGTTCCAAACTCTCCCGCAGGGTTTCAATATTATCCTGAAGAACCCCTTCTAGCCTTTCACTGACCAAAATAGCATGGTAGGTCTGCGCGATGAGCTCACGAGATTGAATGGTGGATCGCTCGAAACCAAGCTCGGCATTCTCTCTAAGAACCTTTGTGGCAACCAGTGCAACTATGTAGGATCCATCAAAGATCAACTGATTGACATTGAACTGGGCACCCGCCGTGTATTCAAGTCCGAATTGTACGGGAAGGTATTCTCCTGCAGGTCCGCCAAAAGCTTCGGCAGGGATCAAAGTGGTGGGGATCTCCAGATACTTTTGGAAATTACCAGTGGCATTGACCTGAGGTAATCCCGCGGAAGCAGTCTCCATGATCAGCTTCCGGGTCTTCTCGATCTCCAGTTTCTGGATCCGGGGATCATATGCATTCTCTACGGCAAAATCCTGTGCCTCTTTTAGCGTGAAGCTATATTGAGCTACCTGTGCCGACAGGCCGAGAACTGCCAGAGACAAAAGGGCTGAGATTCGGTATTTCATTCTTTGTTGAGCTTATTTTTCAGGTGTTGAAGTCCTTTTTCGGTCGCAATGCCACGAATGTGATAGATCTTGTTCTCCCAGATGATGTCCTCCACATTGCATTCTTCCATGGATTCGACCTCCTGGTGCATCATGAGCATTTTGCTGTAATACAGGAAGCTGATGATATCCACATTGAAATCATCCCTGTATAGCCCTTGCTCGATCCCCTTAAGGATGTTCTTTCGGGTAAGTTCCATCACGAGTTTTTGTCGCTCCGAGAAGAGGAACTGATAGGTTGCTGGGTAATACTTCCGCAATTGGAAGAAGATCCCAGGGTGATTCCTTTTTATGGTGTCCGAAATGGTCTGGTCCAAAAGGAATAGTTCATCGATGGCGTTCTCCGTGGCTGAACTGACTTCCACGATCTGGTTCCTCAGTTCAGAGAAGAACATCCTGAAAGACACATCCACCAGTTCCGCCTTATTGGAAAAGAACTTGTAGATGGTCTTCTTACTCACTCCAAGCTCACGAGCCACATCATCCATGGTCACACTGCGTATCCCATACCGCATGAACATGTCAATAACTCCGTGAACGATCTGTCTTTCCTGCTCTTCCATTTTTTGAAAATCGGGGCAAATTTAACTCTTAGAGTAATATGGAAACGTTTTTTACAAAAAATGTTTCCATTGTTTTCGTTGTTTTAACATTGAGTTAACCTGAAACCGATCGTCTGGAGTGGGATTGAAGGGCTATGGAGGCGGTAAAAAAATCTGCACCTTTGCAAATCAAAATTGGATCAATAGAGATATGAGGTCTTCGTCGATCAAGGAACTCCTGACCCTGACCCCTGTCGGGTCGGAGGTACGGGCACGCGGATGGGTCCGCACTTTCAGAAGCAACCGATTCATTCATCTTAATGACGGTAGTTGCCTGGCAAACCTTCAGGCCGTAGTGAATTTTGATGATATGGATCCTGAGATCCTGAAACGGATCACCACGGGATCATGCATCCAGGTGGATGGCGATCTGGTCAGCTCTCAGGGAGCCGGACAGACTGTCGAGCTTCATGCCAAGCAGGTGGTCATTCTTGGGGATGCCGATCCGGAGGAATATCCTCTTCAACCCAAAAAACACTCTTTTGAATTTCTTCGTGAGAAGGCGCATCTCCGGATGAGGACACAGACCTTCGGAGCGGTCTTTCGAGTTCGTCATGCCACGGCATTCGCCATTCACAAATATTTCAATGACCGCGGATTCTATTACCTCCACACTCCGATCATCACAGGAAGCGATGCGGAAGGAGCTGGAGAGATGTTCCGAGTCACCACTTTGGATCTAGAAAACCCGCCAATCACAGAGGATGGAAAGGTAGATTTCAGGGAGGATTTCTTTGAAAAGGAGACCAATTTGACCGTATCGGGCCAACTTGAGGCTGAAACGGGTGCACTTGCCTTGTCAAGAGTATACACCTTTGGCCCCACCTTCAGGGCGGAGAACTCCAATACCAGTCGACATCTGGCTGAATTTTGGATGATCGAGCCCGAGGTAGCCTTTAACGATCTGGATGACAATATGGATCTGGTCGAGGACTTCCTTAAGTATGTCATTCAATACCTATTGACAAACTGCCGCGAGGATTTGGAGTTTCTGGATGATCGCTATAAAAAGGAGGAAACCGAGAAACCAAAGGACAAGAGAAGTGAGACCGGACTTCTAGAAAAATTGGAGTTCGTGGCAAACAACAATTTCGTCCGGCTTACCTATTCCGAGGCCATTGATATTCTGAAGAACTCAAAGCCCAATAAAAAGAAGAAATTCCAATATCCGATCGAGGATTGGGGCGCAGACCTTCAGAGTGAACACGAAAGATATTTGGTTGAGAAACATTTCCAATCCCCTGTCATATTGTTCGACTATCCCGCTAAGATCAAGGCATTCTATATGCGCCTCAACGACGATCAAAAAACTGTCCGCGCGATGGATGTTCTGTTTCCCGGAATAGGAGAGATCGTAGGTGGAAGTCAACGGGAAGAACGTTATGATATCCTATTGCAAAAAATGAAAGATTTTGGGATCCCGGAAGAGGATCTATGGTGGTATCTGGAGACCAGGAAATTCGGCTCGTGTGTCCACAGTGGATTTGGACTTGGATTCGAGCGATTGGTGCAGTTCGCTACCGGAATGGGCAACATCCGGGATGTGATCCCGTTCCCTCGTACACCGGGGCGCGCCGAATTCTAAGGTTCGTTACCTTTACCCATACCTATGCTCAAACAGTCGCTCAGTCAAAAGCTGCTTCAAAAACTCTCTCCGCAGCAGATCCAGCTGATGAAGCTGATCCAATTGCCCACACAGGCATTGGAGGAGCGCATCAAGGAGGAACTGGAAGAGAATCCTGCATTGGAAGAGGATGGGAGACAGGAATCCGACAGTTTGGATGAAGAATGGGATCGCGATCCCGATGCAGGAGAAGAGCGAGAAAGCATGGACGACTTCGATCCTGACCCCTATCTCAGCGATGATGAGATTCCTGAATACCGACTTCGCGCCAATAATTACAGCTCGGATGATGAAGAGCGGCAAGTGCCGCTTTCGGGGGGAAAAAGCTTCAATGAGATCCTACTGGATCAGTTGCAAATGCGGGACCTTTCAGAGGAAGATCGTAGGATAGCAGAGTACATTATCGGCAACATTGATGACGATGGATATCTTCGTCGTGATATTGTCGAGATCCTCGATGATCTGGCGTTTACTCAGAATGTCTTTACCACCGAGGACAAACTCGAAGAGCTTCTGAAGATCGTTCAGGATTTCGATCCACCAGGGGTCGGAGCCCGGACCCTCCAAGAATGTCTGTTGATCCAATTGAGACATAAAACGCAAACTTCATCCGTCCGCCTGGCCATAGAGATCCTAGAGGAACAATACGACGAGTTTGTCAAAAAGCACTTCAATAAACTCATCGATCGTCTTGAAACAGACACTGAACATCTCAAGGATGCCTTGGACGAGATCTACAAACTCAACCCGAAACCGGGAGGGGCCGAAGGAGGAAATAAGGCGATCACTCAGGCGGTGATCCCCGATTACATTCTTCAGATCTCGGATGGGGAACTGGAACTTTCCCTCAACTCGAAGAATGCACCCGAGTTGAATGTGAGTCGGGAGTACCAGACCATGCTTCGAAATTATAAGGAGAATAAGGAAAAGATGTCCCGGTCCGAAAAGGATGCATTGATGTTTGTCAAGCAAAAACTGGACTCCGCCAAGTGGTTCATCGATGCCATCAAACAGCGACAGCAGACCCTGCTCTTGACCATGAGTGCAATCATGGAGTTTCAGAAAGAATACTTCCTTACGGGGGATGAACGAAATCTTCGACCCATGATCCTCAAGGATATTGCCGATGAGATCGGGATGGACATTTCCACGGTGTCAAGGGTGGCGAGCAACAAATATGTGCAAACCCCTTATGGAACCTTTCTGGTCAAGGATTTCTTCAGTGAGTCAATGAAGAATTCAGAAGGAGAAGATGTATCCACGAGAGAGATCAAGAAGATCCTGGAAGAGAGCATTGGTGAGGAGGACAAGCGGAAACCCCTGACCGATGATGCGCTGGCCAAACTTTTGAAGGAAAAGGGATACCCCATCGCTCGCCGGACCGTTGCCAAATACAGAGAACAATTGGGTGTCCCAGTCGCCCGTCTTCGCAAGGAACTCTAATGAAGCGATCTATCGCCCTTGCCATATCCTACCTATTTCATCCGGCGCTGATGCCGACCGTGGGTGCTCTCATCCTCTTATATGTGAGTCCCTATTACTTTCCTCCCGAGGTTCGTCTGTATGCCGCGACCTTCATTTTTGCATCCACTTATCTCTTCCCCGCGCTTTCTGTGATCCTGATGCAGCGGCTTGGCATGATCTCGGATCTTCACATGAAAGAAGGAAAGGAGCGTAGGTTGCCTTTCATTGCTACAGCCATATTCTTCTATTTCTGTGCACAGACTCTCAAGAATTTTCCACTCCCACCGATCTTCTCCACATTCGTGCTCGGGTGTGCGCTTGTAATTGTGATTTCCTTTCTATTCCTCAAATGGTGGAAAGTCAGCATTCATGCTGCCGGGATGTCAGGGATCATTGCCCTTGTGGTCTATCTTGCTGTTCGGTATGATCTCCGTCTGATCTGGCCGATCGCAGGATTGTTCTTTGCTGCAGGAGTATTGGGAACGGTGAGACTTTATCTCCGATCACACACCCTTTTCGAAGTATTGCTCGGTTACCTGATCGGGGGTTGCACAGTGTGGTTGGTGATAAATTATTTCTGAACCACCCAACCATAACCTCATTTCGTTCGTTCAAGGAAAACCCTCTTTCATATTAATCGTAAGTATCCGTTCACAAAATATGAACGACAGAAAACTCAATTCTCCTTTGATAATCAAGGTCGTGGTAGTATTTTTCAACAAATTTGAAAGATGTCATGAGAAAGTTGCTACTACTTCTAACCATTCTTTTCCTAGGTACATTTGCTGCTGAGGCCTCCCACCTTGCGGGTGGTGACATCCAATACAGGTATATTGGGGATTCCACCGGAATCTCTCACCATTACAAGATCATCCTTCGCCTTTACAGGGATGTAACTGGAATTCCGCTGGGTAACACCGCCAACGTTACGGTAGCTTCCAGCTGTTTTTCCAATCAGAATGTGACCTGCACCTTGGTTCCAGGAACTGGTACCGGTAATACCTCACCTACCCTTTTCGACTGTGTAAACCCAAGTCCATCCCTTAAAACACTGGACATCTATGCCTATATAGGCTACGTCGTTCTACCGGGGAAATGTGCAGACTTTCGATTCTACTACACAAACTGTTGTCGACCAGGTGGGTACACCAATGCCAATGCCACGGGATCCTTTTATTTTGAGGCAAGACTGAATAACTTTCTCGGGAATAACTCCTCTCCGATCTTTGTTTCGGAGCCTGTTCGCTCCTTCTGCGTCGGGAAGACCTTTAACTGGAAGCAATCTAATATCGAATATGATGGAGACTCCATCTGGTATGATTTTATTGCCCCCAGATTGACTGGTCCTACGGATTTCCAGAATTTCAATGCCGGATGGTCTGCACAGCAACCCATTTCATCCACTCCGCCCATTGTCATGAATCCCGTCTCTGGATTGATCACGTTTACACCCACCCAGCAAGAGGTGGACGTGGCCGCGATCATTATCAACGAATATCGATTTGATACACTTTACAATCAATGGGTGCATATTGGATCCTCTAACCGGGATATGACCGTCAATATCGGAGGTGCCTGTAAGGCTTCTGTACAGGATGGCGTGGTCATGGATTACAACCAGCCCGGAACCTATGTCGATCCTACCACCGGTCTGCCCACCCGTGACTATGACTGTAACTCCACCACCGTCACCCTGATCTTCAAGACCCCTCTTGATTGTGCATCCGTTGACCGAAGTGACTTCCGTCTGACCAGCCCCATCGGTCAGCCTATACCTGTTCTCGATCTGGTTCCCAACTGCGACCCCAACGGGGACGCACTCACCATGGACGTCGTGCTCTACAAACCCCTGTTCATCAATGGTGATTATTTCCTCTATTCCAAAAAAGGGAATGATGGGAATACCCTGGTCAACAAGTGTGGATTCCCCATGGATGAGTTCGATACCATCGTTCTACGCGTGAGCAACTGCCCCGTGTTGAACTGGGATCTCGAGAACGTGACCATCGAAGAGGACAAGACCCCCATTGTTGAGTGGACCTGGGATAACTCCAAGATCCCTGCAGGACTCTTCAACGAGTTCCAGATCTTCCGCTCTGATGACAACGGGGCCACCTTCAACCTGATCGGCACCGAGACCGATTCCACCAAAAAATCCTATCGCGACAATAGCTTCCAGTGGCAGCAGAACCTGCTCGACCAACAGACCTACCTCTATCAGGTACAGGTCATCGTCGACAATCAACCCTTCGGGCCCTCCCGAGATGTGACCACCATCCTTTTGGAAGGTAGCTGGAATGTCCAAAATCCGGAGATCGATACCATCGCTCTCTCGTGGAACCTCTATAATGGATGGGGACAACCCCAATACACCGTCATGCTTGGTAAAGAAGAAGCCGGTACCTGGAACTGGAGTCAGGCTTCCAGCACAATGAGCTCCAACCCAACCAATGCCCAGAGCTATATCTTCCTCACCGAAAATCTCGATGCCGGTAACTACGCGCTTCGTGTGGATGCCAAGGACCCTGTCGGGGGCGGAACCTATGTCTCTGAGTCCAACTGGGTACGCTTCGAGATCCCTAAGGATCCGATCAATCCTCCCAAACCAATCATCGTTCCCAACGTGCTTACTCCCAATGGGGACATGGTCAACGATGTTTTGATCATCAAAAATATTGGAACCTTCTCCACTAGCCGGAAGATGATCATCTGGGATCGTTGGGGAAATACCGTCTTCGAGACCGACATGTATGACAACCTTCGACCTTTTGCCGGGGAAACCCCTTCCGGAGGAAAGCTCGCAGATGGCGTGTATTTCTACATCCTCAACCTGGAGGACGCCCCCTCCAATACCAAACAGAATTTCGAGGGTACCATCACCATCCTGGGCAACGCCACAGGGCAGTGATCCAAAATGAAAATATGAGATTGATTGAACGCCTCCTCCGGGAGGCGTTTCTTTTACTTATTCATTCAGGCACATCACTAAAGCAAAACCGTTAGAAAGAATCATTGGACTACTTTAGTACCCTTAAGACTTCCGACTATGAAAAAGATCATCCTCACCCTCTTCGCTTTCTTTGCATTGCTCTTCCAGGTCCAAGCCTCCCACCTGGCGGGTGGAGACATTCAGTATCAATACATTGGTGATTCTACCGGGATATCTCACCATTACAAAATCCTGCTTCGTCTTTATAGGGATGCCAGCGGAATCACCTTAGGAAATACCGCCGTAGTTACGGTATCTTCAAGTTGTTTTTCCAATCAAAGTGTCACTTGCACCCTTTTACCCGGAACGGGAACAGGAAACGTATCACCAACTCTTTTTGATTGTGTCGACCCTAGTCCTTCTTTGAAGGTTCTTGACATATATGCATATGTGGGATATGTGGTTCTTCCGGGAATATGCGCAGATTTTAGATTCTACTATTATAGCAGTGCCCGACCATCAGGATATTCAAACTCCAACGTGAATAACCAAGGGTATTATTTCGAGGCACAGTTGAACAACTTCCTTGGAAATAATTCCTCTCCGATCTTTATTTCCGAACCGGTACGATCGTTCTGTGTCGGCAAAAAATTCAACTGGAAACAATCCAATATTGAATTTGATGGAGATTCCATCTACTATTCTTTGGTTCCTCCAAAATTCAACACGAACGCTTATGCCAATCCTACTCCTCCTAATGTAGCAACATTCAATCCAGGTTGGTCGGCAACCCAACCCATCCGATCCAGTCCACCATTGGTGATGGACCCATTTACCGGGTTGATCACATTCACTCCTACCCAACAAGAAGTGGATGCAATGGCGATCGTTATCAATGAATATCGATTTGATACACTTTACAATCAATGGGTACATATTGGATCCTCCAACCGGGATATGACCGTCAATATTGGAGGTGCTTGCAAACAATCGGTACAGGATGGTGTGGTCATGGATTACAACCAACCCGGTACCTATGTGGATCCAACCACCGGCCTACCCACTCGCGATTATGACTGTAACTCCACTACCGTCACCCTGACCTTCAAGACCCCTCTTGACTGTGCTTCAGTAGATCGTGGTGACTTCCGTCTGACCAGCCCTGCCGGTCAACCTATACCTGTTCTCGATCTGGTTCCCAACTG
>JAJLJK010000348.1:0-13111 GCA_033844885.1 Bacteroidota bacterium
CTTACGATTGAATTCCATGAAGACCAGGTTCCATATCTCTACGACCAAAGGATGATCCTGATTGACCAGGGAATCACCCGGAACGCTATTCCTTTCCTCATCCGAACGCAGGTCGATGTGGATCTCTGAGGAGGGACCACATGGTCCTACATCTCCCATCTCCCAGAAGTTGTCCTTCTTGTTCCCGTTCAAGATCCGATCCTCACTTATCCATTCTTTCCAGGAGTCATAAGCCTCTGTATCCCGGGGCAGGTCATCTGACTGATCTCCTTCGAAAATGGTGACATATAGACGGTCCTTTGGGAGCCCATAAACCTCCGTCAGGAGCTCCCAAGCCCAGGCAATGGTCTCCTTCTTGAAATAATCCCCGAAACTCCAGTTACCCAACATCTCGAACATGGTATGATGGTAGGTATCATGCCCCACCTCCTCGAGATCGTTGTGCTTTCCGGAAACCCGAAGGCACTTTTGTGTATCAGCCACTCGTTTGTCCCTTGCAGGGGCATTTCCGAGAATGATATCCTTGAATTGGTTCATTCCCGCATTGGTGAACATCAGGGTGGGGTCATTCTTAATCACGATCGGAGCAGATGCAACGATCTGGTGCCCCTTATCGGAGAAGAAGTCAAGGAATTTTTGGCGGATTTCGGCCGAGGTCAACATCCTGTTTAACAGTTATTTAGGAACTTTAAAAGAAGCAACTGTTGAAAAATGGTTATTTTTGGACTCCCAGTACACCAATTGCTGTCGTTAATTCATACGCGCAAAAGTAGGAGAAAGATATACAATGGCGAAGGTTAAGTATTACTACGACACAAGAACCCTAAGCTATCGAAAGATCGAGCGGACATGGAGGCATCGCCTTCGTGAAGTGGGTCTTTTCGTGTTGGCTTCCGCTTTGATGGGAGCGCTTTTCTTCTTCATTTCGGACACCTACATCGATTCTCCTAAAGAGAAAAGACTGAAGCGCGAGGTTGAGAACATGCGTCTTCAGTACGAGATCATGGATCAGCGATTGAATCAATTGTATACGGTTCTGGATGACCTTCAGCACCGGGATGATAACATCTATCGGGTGATCTTCGAAGCCGATCCGATCCCAGCCTCCATTCGGAATGCAGGCTTTGGAGGTGCCAATCGCTACGAGAAGCTCAACGGATTCCAGAATAGCGACCTAATCGTCAATGTCGCCCGGAAACTGGATATCATCACCAAGAAAATGTACGTCCAAAGCAAAAGTTTTGACGAAGTACAAGGCCTCGCGCGCGAAAAGGAGCAGATGCTGGCCAGTATTCCAGCCATCCAACCCGTTTCCAACAAGGATCTCAAAAGGATCGCTTCTGGATTTGGCTATAGGATCCACCCGATCTACAAGGTTCGAAAACTCCATGCCGGTATCGATTTTTCTGCCCCTCGTGGAACGCCCATCTTCGCCACAGGTGATGGGGTGATCTCGAATGATCGGGAGGTCGGTGGTACCGGATATGGGAAATGGGTGGTGATCGATCACGGATATGGCTATCAGACCCTTTATGCTCACATGAGTGATGTTCTGGTCCGTCGCGGGCAGAAGGTAAAGAGAGGGGACGTGATCGGTTATGTTGGGAATACCGGACAGAGCACAGCACCGCACCTCCACTATGAGGTGGTCAAGAACGGTCGGAAGATCAACCCTATCAATTTCTTCTACAACGATCTTTCGCCCGAGGAATACGAAATTATCGTTAATATAGCATCTCAGGAAAACCAATCCTTCGATTGATGGACCACTTACTGGAGGACCCCGAAAAACTTTATTTCTCGATCGGGGAGGTGGCCAAAGCCTTTGATGTCAACACGTCTCTCATTCGCTATTGGGAAAACGAATTCGACATCCTTCAACCCAAGAAGAACAAAAAGGGAAACCGCCTCTTCAGCCGCAAGGATGTGGAGAACATTGGTGTGATCTACCACTTGGTGAAGGAGCGTGGATTCACTCTGGATGGGGCTAAGAAAAAATTAAAGGAAAATCGCGAGGACACGGCTAAAATAGCCGAAACGGTATCGCGTTTACAACAGATCAAGAACGAACTACTCAATATCAAGAAAGAACTATGAAAAGAGGAACGATCATCGCCATTATCATTGTGGTCCTATTGGTCATGATGGGTGGATGTGGAGTCAGCCGGTACAACAAAATGGTGGACATGGAAGTGAGGACCGAGCAGCAATGGGCCAATGTGGAAAGTGCCTATCAGCGTCGAGCCGACCTCATTCCCAATCTGGTGAACACTGTAAAGGGGTATGCAGATTTCGAGCAGGAAACCCTGACCCGTGTGATAGAGGCGAGGGCAAAGGCCACCAGTGTCACCCTCTCTCCCGACAACCTTTCGCCTGAGAATATCCAGAAATTCGAGGCCGCCCAAGGCGAATTATCGTCTGCTCTTTCCAGACTTTTGGTCACCGTGGAACGCTATC
Source organism: Bacteroidota bacterium (assembly GCA_033844885.1). GTDB lineage: Bacteria > Bacteroidota > Bacteroidia > Flavobacteriales > Schleiferiaceae > JAJLJK01. The sequence continues at coordinate 2,458 of JAJLJK010000348.1, forward strand.
CCGACCTCAAGGCCAATCAAAATTTCCTTCAGCTCCAAAATCAGTTGGAAGGAACTGAGAATCGCATCAATGTTGAGAGAAATCGATTCAATGAGGTCGTAGGTAATTACAACGCATTCATCAGGAAGTTCCCGAACAGCCTCATAGCTGGGCTTGGGGGATTTGACAAGAAGGGATTCTTTGAAGCCTCCAGTGGGGCTGAGAATGCTCCAAAAGTCGAATTCTAATGCCCGTACGAAGATTCTTCACCCAAGAACAGGAACAGGCCATCATCAAGGCCATCCAGGAAGCGGAGACCAATACATCCGGTGAGATCCGAGTCCATATCGAAGGGCAATCCAAGAAGGACACCTTCAAACGGGCGGTCGAGGTCTTTGAAGAACTTGGCATGCATGCCACGGACCTGCGGAACGGAGTTCTATTTTACCTCGCTACCGAGGATCATAAATTCACCATCCTTGGAGATAAGGGGATCAATGAGTCGGTTCCGGAAGGATTTTGGGATAATATTCGAGATGTGATGGGGAGGAAGTTTCAATCCGGGGATTTCACCTCAGGTTTAACCGAGGGGATATTCATGGCCGGAAAAGCCTTGAGTGAATTCTTCCCTTTTCAGGATGACGATGAGAATGAGCTTCCTGATCAAATATCTACATCCGATCAATGAAGTATCTATTAGCTCCCATATTCTTCCTTTTCATATCTCTGAATCTTCAGGCTCAATGGGGAAGTGAAAGATATCCTCCAAAACCGGATCCGCCGAGACTGGTAAATGATCTGGCAGGCCTGATGACCCCTCAACAGGTTAGGGAACTCGAAAGCAAACTGGTCGCCTACAACGACACCACATCTACGCAGATCGTCGTTCTGACCATCGATGATCTGAATGGCGAGGAGATTAACCTTTTTGCAGCAGAGACCGCGCACAAATGGGGAATCGGACAGGCTAATGCAGATAATGGTTGTATCATTCTGGTTTCAAGGAACGATCGGAAGGTCAGTATTCAAAACGGATATGGATTGGAACCTTATCTGACCGATGCTACCTCCACTACCATCATCCAGGAGTTCATGATCCCCTTCTTCAAAAAGGGAGATTATTTCAGAGGTCTTGATGTTGGGACCGATCAGATCTTCCTTGTCCTGGCTGGAAAATTCGAAGGTTCTCCATCCAAAAGACCCAAGAAGGGTATTGGTATTTGGGCGGTGATCCTGATCATCCTGGTCATCATATTCATCTCCCGTATTGGACGAGGTGGCGGTGGTGGTCGCGGTGGTTATCGTGGAGGCTTTGGCGGACCCATTTGGATCGGCAGCGGTGGCTCCTTCAGTGGAGGAGGCGGCTTTGGTGGTGGCGGTGGCTTCGGAGGTTTTGGCGGGGGCGGCTTTGGCGGTGGCGGCGCTTCAGGAAGCTGGTAGATAATCTTCTCTCTCAATCTTCGTTCCTAAATCATTGAAAGTGTAACTTTGAGAAAAACAGCACCCGTTATGAACCTGAAAAACATTTTAACCCTTTCAGCGATCGTCATTGTTCTGGCTTCTTGTGGATCCGGAATGAAATTGCAATCCGCTCAAAGGGATTTCATTAAACAAACCACCGAGTCCAAGGAACGGGAGGAGTATGTCTTCATCTTCGAAAAGAAGGCCGATGCCGAATTCGACATTAAGGAGGTTCGGGTCTTTGACGCTGAAGGTAAATTGATCCAACCTTTGGGTTATGTGGTTAAGACCACCGACAGAAAGAATGCGATCCTGAACCTGAAAGGATATGACAAGTTTGCTGTGGTGGCCACATACCCAGGAGGGCAATTAAATGCTGAAAGCGCTCAGTTGGTCTATGTCACCGAGGATGGCAAACAAAAGATCATGAAGGTGAAATCCTTCTCCAAGGAGTGATATCCAAACATTCTATGATAAAAAAAAGCCGGGGTCATCCCGGCTTTTTTATTCTCTGAATAGGTCTTCAATAGTATCTCCCGGGTATCAGGTGATTCTTCACATAATCCTCGATCGCAAATTCCAGGGGTGAGAAATCCTTGTCATATCCGATCATTCTCATCTTGGTCATATCTGCTTCGGTGAAATACTGGTATTTATCTCGAATGTCCTCGGGGGTATCGATAAAGGAGATCTCGGGAGCCAATCCCATGGACACAAAAGTGGATCTTGCCAGGTCCAAAAAGGTTCTTGCCTGACCCGTTCCAAGATTATATAATCCATTCTCTCCCTTAGCCTTCAACAAAAAGTAAAGCACATCCTCGGCGTCCTTGACATAGATGAAATCCCGAAGTTGTTGCCCATCCTTATAGGCGGGGTCATGGCTCCTGAATAATTTCATCTTTCCAGTATCCCGGACCTGATTGAAGGTGTGGAACACTACCGAGGCCATTCTTCCCTTGTGGAATTCATTTGGGCCAAAAACGTTGAAGAACTTGATGCCCTTCCAGATCGGTGGGGTCACTTTCTGTTGAAGCGCCCATTTGTCAAAATCATTCTTTGACTCTCCATAGGGGTTGAGTGGTTTTAACTTGTAAGCGAGGTCATTGTCATCTTTATAACCAAATTCTCCCAAACCATAGGTGGCGGCAGAGGAGGCATAGATCAATGGGATGCCACCTTCTGCGCATGCTTTGAAAACCTCTTGGGAGAAATGTACATTCAATTCATCAAAAACCGCTTTATCAAACTCGGTGGTATCCGTTCTTGCTCCAAGGTGATAGACGAATTCGACCCTTGTGAGGTTCTCCTTCAACCACGGGAGGAATTTGTTCCTTTCGATTCGGTCTACATACTTCTTGGACTCCCAGTTCGGACGTTTATCCTCGCGTGAGAAATCGTCCACCAGGATGATATTCTCATGGCCTTGTCGATTGAGTTTTCCTACGAGGCAACTCCCAATAAATCCGGCCGCACCGGTTACAATGATCATTTCGTTAGAATTTCGGTTCCCTAAATCTAAAACAGTCCGAGGAATTTTTTCCCCTTGGTTCGGCGAAGCCACATTTTTTGGCCGGGATCGGGTTGTTCACCCACCTTCATGAGGTTCTTCTTGTAAAGGTACTCCATTCGGATCCCGAATTTCTGGGAAATCGAGTACATGGTCTCTCCGCTTTCGACCGAATAGTACTTCTCATGCCCCTTTTTCCGCTTTTTCTTCAAAAAGATCAACTGGCCTTCCTTCAGGTCTGACTCATACGTGAGATCATTATATCGAAGTAGATCTTCTACGTCCACCTCGGTCTCTTTGCTGATGGATTCGAAAGTATCTCCCTTTCGGGCGATGATAAAGGGCAGTCGGTTCGGGTGTCGCATGATCACATGCGCGGAAAGGACTTGATCTGCACCTGGAGGAAGGTAAAAATCCGGATCGTCAAACTTGTAGAGTTCGTACCTCTCGATCAGGTCGATCAATAGCTGAGGATATTTGGGATTGGTTGCATATCCTGCCTTGGAGAGTCCTCGTGCCCAACCTTTGTAATCTGTTGGATGCAGGTCGAAAAGAAATGCATAACGACTCCTGTTCTTTAAGAAAAGGCTGTGATCCCTATACGACTCATCCACATGGTCATACTTGCGAAAACATTCATTTCTCTGATCATCATCCCGATATACCTTCCCCCCTTTCCAGTCACTATGACATTTGATCCCGAAGTGGTTATTGGCCTTTGTAGCCAGATAGGATGTGCCTGCAGCAGATTCAAGGATTCCCTGGGCCAGGGTGATACTTGCCGGAATTCCGAATTCGCGCATCTCGCGAATGGCGATCAGATGATACGTATCCACATAAGCCTGATTATCCCTTGCTTGGGATACTACGGCCATAATGGAAAATAAAAAAATCAATAACCAGGATCTACCGGGGTTCATCAAAATGATAGGGTTGATTTGTCAAACGTTGATTCATTCCTTTTAACCCCTGCAATCCACCGGTGTGTAGGAGAAGAATGCGGCTGCCGGGGCGGAATTGGTCCTTCTCTATGAGGTCATAAACGCCATAGAACAACTTTGCCGTATAAATTGGATCCAGAAATATCCCGGTACTCTGAGCAAATCTGTTGGCGAAATTGACCAGTTCTGCGTTCACTTTGGCAAATCCGCCAAAATCATATCCTTCGACGACCTCCAACTTTTCCGGGTCGAAAGAATTACCGGTCTTTTCGGCCATTTCGAGAATATCCCTTTTCAAGGGTCCGGGGCCTTTGAATGGAGGAAGGACCAATAGCCTCTTCAGGGCGGAATGAACAAGGAGACCTGAAGCGGTTGTCCCTGTTCCGGCCGATACCGCGACCACATCGAAATCATCTCTGACCTCGTCCATGATCTCCATGGTTCCCTTTACCCCCAAGGAATTACAACCTCCTTCTGGAACGAAGTGATAATGGGGAAAATGTGCCTGCCAATAGAAACTCTCTCTTTTTAATTGATCATACAATGGCCGATTCATGGGTCTGATCTCCATGCCATACCGTATCGCCCTTTTGAGGGTTGGATTCTCCAGATCAGCATCCTCCCCACGAATGATCCCAATGGTTGAGCACCCATGTGCATATCCGGCGAAAGCCGTAGCGAGGATATGATTGGAGAATGCACCACCCACGGTGATCAATCCTCTTTTCTCCTGCCGGTCCATCTCCTCGAGATTGTACTTCAGCTTACGCCACTTGTTACCGCTGATGACCGCATGGATCAGATCGTCCCTTTTCACATATACATGCACCTTCTTGCCCGTTGGCCACATCTCTTCCGAAATGGGCTGCACAGGAGAAGGAAGAAAAAGCGAGGTCTCATTTTGGGTTGGCATGGGCTCAAAGGTAGGGTGCCCATGTTTTGAGGTTGTGGCGTGGATGTACTTTCTTTGCACGATAAACGGTGGATAAATGGGAATCAAGGACCTCGAACCGGAGGATTATTACCGAACACCCGAGGGATATATCGTTTTCACTGAGAAATACCATCTGAAAAGGGGGTATTGCTGCCAAAGCGGTTGCAAACACTGCCCCTATGGATTCAATAAAAAAACAGGTCGTGTGGAAGGTCGGAAGTGATCCCCACACGGAAATCGAATGAGCATGATGACAGACCAGGAATTCAAGGACCAAATATTGCTTGGCATTCCAAGTGAACTTCCTGAGCCTCAGGCTTGGGATCCCGATGTGAATCACGCCCCAAAGAGGAAAGAGATCCTCACTCGGGAGGAGAAGAAACTCGCCCTTCAGAATGCCCTGCGTTATTTTCCTGAAAAGCATCACTCGGTTCTCGCTCCTGAATTCGCCCACGAATTGGAGGTCTACGGTCGAATCTACATGCACCGGTATCGACCGACGTATGAGATGTACGCCCGACCCATCGATGCCTATCCACACAAAAGTCGACAAGCAGCTGCGATCATGCTTATGATCCAGAACAATCTGGATCCAAAAGTGGCGCAGCACCCTCATGAACTCATCACCTATGGAGGGAACGGAGGTGTATTTCAAAACTGGGCCCAATACCTCCTCACCATGCAATACCTGGCCACAATGGAGGATGACCAGACACTTCATATGTACAGTGGTCACCCAATGGGACTTTTTCCAAGCCACTCAGAGGCACCCCGTGTGGTTGTCACCAATGGCATGATGATCCCGAATTACAGCAAACCGGATGACTGGGAACGCTACAATGCTTTGGGAGTGACCCAGTATGGCCAAATGACCGCAGGATCTTACATGTATATCGGGCCCCAGGGGATCGTTCACGGCACTACCATAACTGTAATGAATGCCGCAAGAATGAAAAAGCGGCAGGGAAGGTCCTCCGGAACCCAATTATTTGTCACGGCAGGACTTGGTGGAATGAGCGGAGCTCAGCCAAAGGCCGGGAATATTGCAGGAGTGGTAAGCATCACAGCTGAGGTAAATCCAAAAGCGGCCAGAAAACGCCATGAGCAGGGCTGGGTGGATGAGATCACCGAAAATGTGGATCAAGCCATTGACATGGCATTGGCCTTTCAGGCAGAATCCAAACCCCATTCGATCGCCTTCTTGGGCAATATCGTGGATCTTTGGGAGCGGCTGGCTGAAAGAGGGATCAAAGTGGATCTTGGATCCGATCAAACCAGCTTGCACAATCCTTGGGCAGGAGGTTATTACCCTGTTGGACACTCATTTGAGGAAAGCAATCGCACCATGGCCGAAGAGCCTGCGACCTTCAAAAAATGGGTTCAGGAATCCCTTCGTCGCCAAGTCCGAGCCATCAACCGACTTGTTGAGAACGGCATGTACTTCTTTGATTATGGAAATGCCTTTCTCCTGGAATCATCTCGTGCAGGCGCTGATATCATGGCGCCGAACGAAATCGACTTCAGATATCCATCCTATGTTCAGGACATTCTAGGGCCCATGTGCTTTGACTATGGATTTGGACCCTTCCGCTGGGTTTGTGCCAGTGGAGATCCAAAGGATCTGGAGTACACTGACCAACTAGCCATGGAGGTCATGCAGAAGATCATGGATCGATCCCCTGAAGAGATCCGGCAACAAATGGCGGACAATATTCAGTGGATCAAAGAGGCTGGAAAGAATCGGTTGGTAGTAGGCTCACAAGCAAGGATCCTCTATGCGGACAGCGAGGGAAGGATCGAGATCGCTCGTGCCTTCAATCAGGCCATTTCAGAGGGTAAGATCGGTCCGGTGGTTCTGGGGCGCGATCATCACGATGTTTCAGGAACCGACTCGCCCTTCCGCGAAACCTCAAATATCTATGACGGATCGAGGTTCACCGCCGATATGGCCATTCAAAATGTCATCGGAGATAGTTTCCGTGGTGCCACCTGGGTCTCCATCCACAATGGCGGTGGAGTTGGCTGGGGTGAGGTCATCAATGGTGGATTTGGCATGCTTTTGGACGGAAGCCCAGAGGCAGAACGCCGTTTGGAAATGATGCTATTCTACGATGTGAACAACGGGATCGCGCGTAGAGGATGGGCCCGAAATGAGGAAGCTCTTTTTGCGATCCGCAGAGAGATGGAGCGTACTCCGAAATTGCGTGTTACCTTGCCGCATATTGCTGACACTGAATTGATCAATCAAATCGTCCAAGAATAAAAAAATGAAAAGATCACTGCTACTTTTGGGACTCATCTCTGCCTTTGTTTCATGTCAGAGTGAATCGACCCAACCCAAGGAAACTCAGAGAACGAATTCGACCCAGTCTGAGGGAAGGATGAATATCGCCTATGTTCGTCTCGACAGCCTTGTAGAGAATTACGAATATCATCAGGAATTGAAATCTCAATTCGAAAAGGAGGCCAAGAAAGCTGAAACGGACCTTCAAAAAAAGGCCGAGCAGTTTCAGGAAAACGTTCGCATCCTTGAGCAACAGGCACGAAACCTCTCTGCTGCTGAGCTTCAGCGCCATCAGGCAGAACTTCAACAGAAGCAGCAGTTCCTTCTCCAGTTGAGAGATGAGATGACCCAAGATCTCCTGGCCAGAGAACAAGCCTTGAACGAAGAATTGAGGAATGACCTGGACAGTATCCTCAACATCATCCGCGAAGAAGGTGATTATGATTTCATCTTTAGCTTCGAACCCGGAGGACAGCTTCTATCGATGGATCCCTCATTTGACATAACTCCAACGGTAGTGGAGAAACTAAATGAAGGAAATGCTAACCGGAAAGCGGCAAAAGCCAAAAAAGAGGAATAGTGAAAAAGCTCATTCTAATTTCCCTTTCCCTACTCTTATTGTCAGGATGTCTTCCCGATCAGAGTTCGGATCCAACAAATTTCACAGATGACTGGGTCGGTCAATGGACCTGCAATGAGACCGAAGGAGATTTTGCTCCCCAGGTCTACTCAGTAGAGATCGCTCCGGGACCAGAAATGAATACGGTGATCCTGAGAGGACTTTACAATCAGGGTAACAACTTTGAAATTCGCGCAACGGTAGGAAAGGTATCCATCGATATCCCCACCCAACAAGAAGATGGATTCATGGTTTCGGGTGGAGGTTATATAAACGACAACCTCGACAGGATCGAATTGACCTTCACCATCAATGACGGATCGGGATCCGATAATGTAAAAGCCTACATGGTCCGTTAGTAGGTATTTTTTATTTTGAGGGAAAAGAAACCCTTCCCTCATGTTAGTTAAGACCTTTGGCTCTGCGGTTCACGGCGTAGAAGCCACCACCATCATCATTGAAGTCAATATCGATCAGGGGATCAATTTCTACCTGGTCGGTTTACCCGATTCGGCAGTTAAAGAAAGTCAACAGCGCATCATTGCCGCGTTGAAGAACAACGACTTTCACTGGCCCGGACATCGCATCACCATTAATATGGCACCCGCCGATATCCGCAAGGTAGGGTCCGCCTATGACCTCCCTCTGGCGATGGGCATCCTTTGTGCCTCAGGTCAGTTGGAGCCCATTGGCCTTGAGGAATATGTGATCATGGGAGAGCTTTCGCTCGATGGGGGTCTTCAACCCATCACGGGCGCCCTTCCAATTGCGATACAGGCCAAAAAGGAGGGTTTCAGGGGGATCATACTACCCGAAGCCAATGCCAGGGAAGCTGCCATGGTGGAAGGCCTTGAGGTGATTGGCGCCAAATCCCTGCGTGAAGTGACCGATCATTTGGTAGGAATTGCCACGATCCAACCTACAGCCATTGATATCAGGCAGGAATTTGAGGTTCACTTGGAGCATCCCGAGTTTGACTTTGCGGATGTACGAGGCCAGGAGAACATCAAACGGGCCCTGGAGATCGCTGCTTCAGGAGGCCATAACGTGATCCTGATCGGCCCTCCGGGAGCGGGTAAGACCATGCTGGCCAAACGGATGCCATCCATTCTACCTCCATTGAACCTTGATGAAGCTTTAGAGACCACCAAGATCCACTCCGTGGCAGGAACCCTTGGTCAGAATGGAGGGATCCTCGCCCAAAGGCCTTTTCGATCTCCGCATCACTCCATTTCAGATGTTGCTCTGGTCGGTGGTGGGTCCAATCCTCTACCAGGGGAGATCAGTCTGGCCCATAACGGAATTCTCTTTCTGGATGAGCTACCTGAATTCAAAAGAGCGGTTCTTGAAGTACTACGACAGCCCATGGAAGAGCGAAAGGTCACAATATCCCGGGCACGTATCACAGTGGATTTTCCAGCATCCTTTATGCTCATTGCTAGTATGAATCCTTGCCCTTGTGGCTTTCACAACCATCCCACCAAAGAATGCATGTGTCCTCCCGGGATCGTTCAGAAATACCTGAATAAGATCAGTGGGCCCTTGCTGGACCGGATCGATCTACATGTGGAGGTGACCCCGGTATCCTTTGATGAGATCTCGGCCAGAGAAAGAGCCGAAAAGAGCGGTTCCATTCGCAAAAGGGTGATCCGTGCCCGACAGATTCAGGAAAATAGGTTTGGAAAGAATTCGGGCATCCATGCCAATGCCCAAATGGGAAGTAAAATGCTACGGGAGGTATGCGCCTTGGATCAACCCAGTAAGGAATTACTCAAGACCGCCATGGAAAAGTTGGACCTTTCCGCAAGGGCCTATGATCGAATCCTAAAGGTAGCCCGAACGATCGCCGACCTGGAAGGATCGGTAACGATCCAGAACCAGCATCTCGCCGAAGCGATCCAATATCGAAGTCTGGATCGGCAGGGGTGGTCAAATTAATGGAATCAAAAAGAGAAAGGCTGAATGTAACATCCAGCCTTCATGCCAAATCAGTCTAGAATTTCATTCTCACAGATCTTCCCGATCCCGTGACATGTAAAATTTCAATGCCTGGAGAATCATACTGCGATAGGTCCACTTGATGATCCGTTCTCATTTCAAAGATCAACCGACCCAGCGCATCAAAACCCCTAAGGTGGACTGGACCTGAGTTTTCATTAGGAATATAGATCACCCGGCTTCCTGAATTCACCAGAACTCCCAAGCTGAAGTTCTTCTCCCATTCCTTAAGATCCATTGGATACCCTGAAAAGTGAAGGATGAACCTGGAAGAGGTTCCCGGTTGATTATGCTGGAAGGAATATCCACCGGTCCGAAGGTCATGGAAATTTCCGGTAAGTTGATCCTCCAGGATGATGTGAGTATGTGGATCGAAATTGTCAAGATCGACTTGTAAAGTGAAGTTCCCGGTGATCTCACTTTCGAATCCAAGTGGTAGTGATTGCTGAACTACCTCCGGTAAGGTATTTATACTGAATTCCAGGTTCCCATCCACCGAAAAAAGTGACGGATGGGTAGAAAGGGGCGACTTCCTCTTGTATGCATCCCAACCTTGATCCATTCCTCTGGTAGTTCCGGAATGGAATACTACCATCGTCTTATCCGAGAAACCATTCGGTGATGACACGATGACCTCCAACTGATTCAAAGCCTGTGTTCTCAGTTGACTGATCCCGGATTGATCCATATCCACCATGGATTCTGTAATGGAAAAGGACTGGCTAACAGGATCCGCAGGTTCGAGCTTCACCCAAAAACCACCCATCGGTCCTACACTCCAACCGGCTGGGGCGTTCGTAGAACCCGTGTTGTAATTGATGGCAGTTGAACTTGTATATGCAGCGTATTGACCACTGGACGGATCATAGACATGAACTGCCTTATAGGTGGGCACTGCTGAAATGATGGCTGGTATTGACAGATTAGCGGA
>JAJLJK010000349.1:0-9975 GCA_033844885.1 Bacteroidota bacterium
GTGAATGGGTCGACAGAAAGGATTGCCTGGATATCCAACTTGCCAATAGTACAGATGCGGCGCTTGAAAACAATATGATCCTGGTCGATAGAGGAGGGAATGGTCTGGCCAGTTGTGGAATGATCCGAATCTCTACGAGAGAGGGTTGTGAGGAATCAGATTGCTTCAATAGTCCATTGACAGTCCATGTCCCGGTTCCGGATGAATCTTGTGACTATTGCCAGGGGCGATCCAATACTTTTTTCATGCAAAGCAACGGGATCTGGAACAGTGGAACCGATCGGAATTTTTCCAGGATGCGAATAAAGACCGTGGAGAAAAATGGCCGGTTGTTCTATGAGTACAAAGTAAAATGTCCGAACCTTTGGATCAATTGTGACTGCAAGTTGAGGGAACCCGTCAAGGTAAGGATCAAGGCTCCAAAGGGTTTCAGGATCACATCTGCAAGGATTAGCCAGGAATGTCCAAGGACGATTCAGTTTACACGAAGATCAGATAAAGGAAGAAAAGTGAGCTTTCACCTACCTTGTTCTGGAGAAGAAAAATACCTCGAAGTGAATCTTTCCGACAAGAAGGGAAAAACTTACATTGTGCGCAGGACATCCTTGAACGATCTGCCGAATAGGATCCTGTTCTCGAAGTGCAACCGAAAAAATGAGATCGAGAGGTACCTATGGGGATTCATCCCTCTGCATAAGAGAAATCTTTACAGAATGTACATTATCCCCATAGATAGGATCGAGCCCGGCAAACCGGTGGACTTTCGTCCGGTAGCAAGGATATCCAACTGACGCTAACCGAGTGAACCATGCAAGAAGAAGTCGTCCATAAATTGATAGAAGCCATCAACCAACACCATTTGGATGGGATCCTGAATTGCCTTTCGAATGATCACATCCTCCGCGATTCCCGGGGAGATACGGTCAAAGGTGCTGAAACCCTTCATTCGGCCTGGGGTGCATACCTACATATCTTTCCTGACTATCACATCGATGTGGAAGAGAAAGCGAGCAATGAAAACACAATCCTTTTGACCGGCTGGGCTTCGGGCTCTGTTAAGATCGATAACAAAAAGGTGAATTGGAGGATCCCTGCTGCCTGGAAGGTTCGTGTGGAGAATGGAAAGGTGAGCGAATGGCAGGTTTTTGCTGATAATTCTGTGGTTCAGACCCTTTTATCGGAAGCACACGCCTCTGAATTCGAACGAGATTAATCCAATAGATCATGTCCTTTGGCGGTCACGTACAGGCAATGATCAGCTCCCTTCGTCTCAATCAGCGGAAAAGGCAGAGTTATTTTGTGCAGAGAGAGTCTCAACGTAAAAAGGTACTGCTGGATCCCCAAAAGGTCGCTCAGCCCACTGCAAAGGAAATGGAGGAGATCAGAAAAAAGATCGTCAAACAAAAGAAACGGGATCTGATCCTATGGATACTGATCCTACCCCCTTCTATTTTGATCACTTACCTTTTGCTGAATTATCTTATTGGATGATCGTCTTGTGCTAGCCTACATTAAGGGGTATATTACAACCCTTTATACTATACGCACATGAAGATCAATGGCCGACTATTCTCAGTAATCACTATTTTATCGATCCTCTTAACCTCCTGCGGATCCTCGAAGGATGGAGGAAAAATGATGGTTGCGACCCTTCAATTGAAGGAGCCCGTTGAGGGAATCTGCAATCAAGAAAAAGTATACGTCCTTTTACCGTTCATGGAAAAGACCCAGCAGGAAGCAACATGTCAGCTAACGGATGAAGAGTTATCCAAAAAGCTACAGGAGGAGGTCGTCTACCTTTCAGATCATCCAGACCTGAATGCCGAGGGAACGATCGGTGTCATGATCAATTGCAAGGGTCGAAATGTAAAGACCGATGTGAGTACAGCCTCGGAATACCCTGAGCTGGACGAGCAAGTGATGGCTGTATTCGCCTCCCTGACCAAGTGGACACCTGGTGGAATCAATGGGGTTCCTGTGGATAGCCAAAGACTCATAGGTTTCACCGTGAAAGATGGTATCATCACCGTGGATTAGAGCTTTTCCTCTGGCAAATTCATACCTTTAAAAAAGGCCAGGAATTCACAACATGTTTGAGGCTTCTTCTATTTACCAACGGTTCAAAGACATCGACCTGAACACCTTGTTCGACCAGTTAATTCAGTTCGGTATCTGGTTCGTTTTCATTCTGGTGCTCACCTGGTTGATCCAAAAGGCCGTGAACCGGTCCATCACAGGAATGGCAGCGAGATATCGGACCAAAAAGGCCATTCGATTCATCAGCTATATCCTGATCGTCATTCTGGCGATCGTGACCTTTACGGGAAAGGCACAATACTTTTCACTCACCATCGGCTTGATCAGTGCAGGGATCGCCTTTGCCCTTCAAGAGGTCGTACTGAGCATTGCCGGTTGGGTGGCGATCTATGCGAGTAACATCTACAAACCTGGAGATCGAATCGAGATCAACGGTATCAAGGGAGATGTGATCGATATCGGGATGACCAAGACCATCCTGATGGAAGTGGGTGTATGGATCTCCAGCGACAATTACAGCGGAAGGATCGTTCAGGTGAGCAATTCCAATGTATTCAAGACCTCCGTACACAATTATTCAACAGATTTTCCCTTTCTCTGGGATGAGATCAACCTCCCCATCGAATACGGCTCGGATGTGAACGAAGCCTTTACGATCCTGGAAAAGGTTTCAGAAAGTTTACTTCTGCCCTATGCAAGGACAGCATCAGAAGAGTGGAAACGAATGACTCGAAAATACCTTATTGAAAAGGCAAATGTAGAGCCCTCCATATCCATGAAACTCACTGACAATTGGATAGAATTCAACATCCGCTATGTGGTGGATTATAAACAAAGACGTGGAACTAAGGGACAGGTTTACCGGGAACTTTACGAACGGATCCTTGGGACAAATGGGAAGGTAACTCTGGCCTCTGCCACCTTCGGTATAACTGATATGCCCGAGCTGGATGTACGAATGAATAAGGATGATCAGAAATAAAACCAACCATAATCATGGAAAAGCGAAGAAAAGGGATCCAGGTATATGCCATTCTGATCGCAACCGTAGCGGTCATTGCATTTCTGATCTCAGCGGCCAATTTCATTTCTGCCTGGATAGACCTTGATGATCCTCTCTACGCCGGTAGAAGTGAGGACAAATATGCCTCGTTTGAGAACTTCAAAATGGATGTCCTGAGGTCCGTCTCCAAGGAGCAAACCTATGTTCCTGATGAAAAGGCCCTACTAACCATGTATGAGGCAGCAAAGGAGGAAAAGATGCATTCTGCCACTCATCAATCACGAAGAAACATGATGGTCAGTGGATGGATCGGTGGAATCAGTTTGATCCTATTCCTTTCTCACTTTTGGATCCTCCGTCGATCGGACAAGGAAGATCAAAGCGGCTTGAAATGAGCCGTAAAATGCCTTAGGAATTTTTTTTCCTCCGTGATCACATACCCTTTGACCTTTTCTTTTTCCTGGATCAATTCACCGAAGGTCTCGATCACATACTCCATGTGGCTTTGGGTATAGACCCGTCGAGGAATGGCCATTCGCACCAATTCCATGGAAGCGGGGATCAACCGATGGTCTGCGTCATATTTCCCGAACATGACCGAGCCGATCTCCACCGAACGAATCCCGCCTTTGAGGTATAGCTCGCAAACCAGAGCCTGACCAGGATATTGATCCACCGGAATATGGGGATAGAATTTCTTGGCATCGATATAGACCGCATGACCCCCGATCGGCATCATCAGGGGAACGCCCATTTTGTGAAGGTTGTTTCCGACATAGGCCGTACTCTTGATCCGGTACTCGAGGTAATGGGGGTCGAATATTTCCTCCAGGCCGATGGCAATGGCTTCCATATCCCGTCCTGAAAGTCCGCCGTAGGTAGTGAATCCCTCAGTAATGATCAACAGGTTCTGGCATTCGTCTGCCAGAGCCTTGTCCTTCAGTGCCAGAAATCCTCCCATATTGACAAGAGCATCCTTCTTGGCACTCATCACCGCGCCATCCGCCAAGGCGAACATTTCCTGTGCGATCCTTCGGTAATCGGTTTTCGCGTATTTCTCTTCGCGATGACGAATGAAATAGGCATTCTCAGCGATGCGACAACAATCCAGAAGGAAGAGCACCCCATGTTTATGGCAGACCTTTTTGACCTCTTTGGCATTCTCCATGGATACAGGTTGTCCTCCACCACTATTGTTCGTAACAGTCAGGATCACCGCCCCAATGGATGATGGACCTTTGACTTGGATCAGTTGATCCAGTTTTTCGATATCCATATTCCCCTTGAAGGGATGGATCAATTCTGGATGGGTCCCTTCCTCCACGGGTATGTCAATCGCCTCAGCACCTGAGAATTCGATATTGGCCCGGGTGGTGTCAAAATGGGTGTTCGAAATGAAGGTCTTACCCTCGCCCCCTAGTAGGCTGTATATGATCCGTTCTGCAGCCCGTCCCTGGTGGGTCGGAAGGATATACCGAAAACCTGTCAGATCCTCTACAGCTTCCTGCATTCGTCGCCAGGATCTTGAGCCCGCATAGGCCTCATCCCCGCGGATGATCCCTGCCCACTGTTCCGCACTCATCGCCGAGGTACCACTATCCGTCAACAGATCGATCATAACCTGATCAGAGGTCAATAAGAAAGGGTTGAAATGTGCCTTTTTCAGATATTTCACTCGATCTTCCTCGGTACTCAACTCGATGGGTTCGATTGATTTGATCCGGAAGGGTTCTATGATGGTTTTGTGTTTCATGGTCGATGGATTATGCCGTATAGGTAATCCATACCTTTGAATAAAACCATGAGCCTTGTCAGGTCGACCTCACGGGCTTTGGAAAAAGTCAGATCAATATGGAGGAACATAGCGGATATCGGGTTCCGGAAAAGACCAGAATAGGTCATATTCACCTGAAGGTCTCAGATATTGAAAGATCTCTCACCTTTTATCAGGATCTCCTTGGGTTCGAGGTCCAGCAACGATTCAGAGATTCTGCGGTTTTCCTATCGGCTGGCGGATATCATCACCATATCGCCCTGAATACCTGGAACAGCAAGGGAGCCCCACCCGCACCCCGGTATGGAGTTGGGCTATTTCACACGGCCATTGTTTATCCTACCCGGAAAGACCTGGCTAGGATCGTCAAACGTCTGCTGAATGCAGGGTACCCGATCTCAGGGGTGGCAGATCATGGAGTCTCGGAAGCTATCTACCTCCAGGACCCTGATGGAAACGGGGTTGAGCTTTACCGCGATCGTCCTGAGGCAGAATGGCCTAGGGATGAACAAGGAAACCTTGACATGACCATGGCCGAACCTCTGGACATTCATGAACTCCTGAACGAACTGGATCAGGAATGATTCAGCCTTGGTTTCGTGAATTCCTTTGTGGGCGACGCGGGTTTCGTCTGGAAGGTTGACCTTTCGGTCGGTTCCCCCCTTCAGACTTGGCCCCTTTAGGGGCATTTGGATCAGGCTCAAACCCTGGAACTACCTGCATTTGCATGCGGTAACCCAAGATCTTCTCGATGCCGCGCAAAAGGGAGATCTCATCCCCTGAAACAAGAGATATAGCCTCGCCGCTGGCACCTGCTCTTCCCGTTCTTCCGATCCTATGAACATAGTCCTCAGGAACATTCGGAAGTTCGAAATTGATCACATGAGGAAGAAGTGGAATATCCAAACCTCGGGCAGCAATATCCGTGGCAACCAACACACGGATCTTTCCGCGTTTGAACCCTTCAAGGGTTTTGGTTCGATGATTTTGGGACTTATTTCCATGGATGGCTGCCGAGCTGATCCCAGCCTTTTCAAGCTTTTGACTCAGTTTGTTGGCACCGTGCTTCGTCCTTGTAAAAACCAGCACTTGTTCCCAGTTACCATCAGCCACCAAATGACCTACGAGATCTGGTTTCGATTTTTTATCCACTTTATAGACAACCTGCTCAACCCTCTCTGCCGTGGTTACTTCTGGGGTGATCTCGATCACCGTTGGTTGATGAAGGATGTTCCCTGCGAGTTCCTTGATCTCTTTGGAAAAAGTTGCAGAGAAAAGAAGATTCTGTCGCCGGTTGGGCAACAATTTGAGGATCCGTTGAATGTCTCGGTGAAATCCCATGTCCAGCATTCGGTCTGCCTCATCGAGGACCAGAATTTCGATCTGATCCAAGGAAAGCATCCCCTGACCATGAAGGTCCAGGAGTCGACCTGGAGTGGCGATCAGGATATCGATCCCCTCGCGGAGCTTCCGAACCTGTGGATTTTGATTGACCCCGCCAAAGATGACGGCCGAGCGGAGATCCAAAAAGGTTCCATAAACCTGAGTGGCCTCGTATACCTGTGCAGCAAGTTCACGGGTTGGGGTCAGGACCAATGCCCGAATGGGGCGACGTTTTCCTTTTTGTGACCCGGCGAGATTCTGCAAGAGTGGAAGGGTGAAACCAGCGGTTTTTCCGGTACCGGTCTGAGCCGAAGCCAGAACATCCTTTCCCTGGAGAATATGTGGTATTGCTTTTTGTTGGATCGGGGAGGGTTGGGTGTATCCTTTTTTGTTGACAGCTTTCAACAGGGCATCGGACAGCCCTAAGGTGGAGAATGACATAAATAGATATTGCGGAAGGGCTTCCGAAGTGAAGGGGCTTCCTTTTATGCGGGCAAAGATACGTCGAATTTTTGTGGCTTGTTTGAATCCCGCATTCCAAGCCTCACGTTCATAGGTATTTGGATATTGAACCTGCTTCCATTTAACGCGAGAATTCATCATTCTTTCGATCCTTTTCTTCTGAGAACCCACTCTTTTGAAGCCCTTAAGAATTGGGTAACTTGCAACCCTGAACCAAACGAAGACCATGGTGGAGATGATCTCTCCGAACCTTAAATCATATGTCTGAATTCAGCGACCTATTCAACGACTTCCCACCGACCTCCTTCGAGGAGTGGAAAACCCGAGCAGAAAAGGATCTGAAAGGGAAGCCCCTTTCTGAACTTGAGCATCAAACCTCTGACGGGATCGAGATCCATCCTTATTATGACCAAAGTCAGTCCCAGGCTATGGGACAACCGATCAGATCGAAGACCGGATGGACCATGTTCCATGAGATCCTTGTAGAAGATGCTCATTCAGGTAACTTACTGGCATTAAAAGCATTGAACTGGGGAGCCTCAGGGTTGCTCTTTTACGTTCATGACTCCATTGACCTCCACACTCTTCTCAAGGATGTGATGATGGAGCATATACGCATAGATTGGGTGGTAGAAGGAGACCTTGAGGTTTTTCTGGAGCACCTGAAGCGGATACTCGTTGAGAGAGGCCTCGATCAAGGAAGACTTCAAGGATCGATCAATCACGATCCTGTGGAAAATGCCCTTCGTACTGGCAAGTGGCGGGTGAATCGAGATAGCGACATGGCCCATTTCAACACGGTGAACGCCATGGCTCCAGAGAACTATCAGACGATGGCAGTGAATGGAAATCTCTACCAAAATGCAGGTGCTACCTCGGTTCAACAATTGGCCTTCATGCTGTCGCAAGCACATGAATACCTAGTTAGGTCCGAAGATCCTAGACCTGAAAGGATCTGGTTCAATGTCGCCGTCGGGTCGAGTTACTTTGAAGAGATCGCCAAATTGAGAGCTCTTCGTGTCCTGTGGAGGAGTCTATTGAATACATATGAGTTGGGATCCGGTGAAAGTCACATTCATGTGGAAACGACCTTGCGGAACAAATCCCTTTACGATCCTCATAACAATCTTTTGAGAACCACCACAGAGGGAATGTCCGCGGTGATCGGTGGATGTGATTCTCTTTCCATAAAACCCTATTCTCTCCCCTACAGAACCGGTGACATTTTCGCGGATCGTCTCGCCCTTAATCAACAGCTCATCTTCGAGTACGAAAGTTACCTCGGAAGGGTTCGTGACGTAGCAGGAGGGTCCTATTTCATTGAGCAGCTGACCACAGAAATGGCAGAACACGCTTGGACCTTGTTCAAGGAGCTGGAGTCTGAGGGTGGGATCCTGAACGCCATTGGAACCGGAAAGATCCAATCCCTGATCGAAGGATCTGCGGATGAAGAGCAAAAGGCATATGACAATGGAGAGATCGCTCTTTTGGGGATGAACCTTTACCCGAATCGAGAGGAGAAAAAAGGATCCATGGTCCAGCATCACCTCGTTTCCAAAACCCCTGAGGCCATCGATCTAAGACCCGTGGTTCCAAGACGCCTATCCGAAATGGAAGAGGAGCATCGATTGGCTAGCGAAAACCAAACCGCCTGAAAATGAAAAGAAAAGACCTTACCCATATTCCCTTGTCATCAGAACCCACATCGAAGAATGCTGGGGATCGGATCTGGGAAACTCCGGAGAAGATCCCTGTGAGGGACCTTTACACCTCCGATGATTCCAGGGATCTTTTTCATTTGGGATATTCCGCAGGCCTCCCCCCCTATCTCCGTGGTCCCTATTCAACCATGTACGTCACCAGACCCTGGACCATTCGTCAATACGCAGGATTCTCAACGGCTGAGGAAAGTAATGCCTTTTACCGTCGTAATCTGGAAGCCGGGCAAAAGGGGCTTTCGGTAGCATTTGATCTCGCCACCCATCGGGGATACGATAGTGATCACCCGAGAGTGGTTGGAGATGTTGGAAAAGCAGGAGTGGCCATTGATTCTGTCGAGGACATGAAGATCCTATTCGACCAGATCCCACTGGATCAAATGTCGGTTTCCATGACCATGAATGGCGCGGTGATCCCGATCATGGCCTTTTATATTGTTGCCGCCGAAGAGCAGGGTGTCAAATCCGAACAGCTTTCAGGTACGATCCAAAATGACATCTTGAAGGAGTTCATGGTTCGGAATACCTACATCTATCCTCCCAAGCACTCCATGAGGATCATTGCGGACATCTTTGCCTACACGAGCAAGAACATGCCGCGGTTCAACAGCATATCGATCTCAGGGTACCACATGCAGGAAGCGGGAGCTACTGCAGATATCGAACTTGCCTATACCCTTGCTGATGGGTTGGAGTACATCCGAACGGGGATCGAGGCTGGAATGGATATCGATTCTTTTGCCCCACGACTTTCCTTTTTTTGGGCGATAGGGATGAACCATTTTATGGAGATCGCAAAGATGCGAGCCGCCCGAATGCTTTGGTCTCGCATTGTAAAGAAATTCGATCCAAAGAACCCGAAATCAATGGCCCTTAGGACACACAGCCAAACCTCCGGCTGGAGTCTTACCGAACAGGACGCCTATAACAATGTCACGCGAACCGCTCTGGAAGCCCTTGCCGCAGCTATGGGAGGAACTCAATCCCTGCATACGAATGCCCTTGACGAGGCCATTGCTCTCCCCACCGATTTTTCAGCCCGGATCGCAAGGAACACGCAGATCTACTTGCAAAGGGAAACTGGCATCACCGAGACCGTTGACCCCTGGGCAGGAAGCCATTACGTCGAATACCTCACCGACCAGATCGCCAGACGGGCATGGACCCTGATCGAAGAGGTGGAAGAACTCGGTGGTATGACCAAAGCTATCGAGGCCGGAATCCCAAAGATGAGGATCGAGGAAGCCGCAGCCCGAAAACAAGCCCGGATCGATAGTGGCCAGGACGTCATTGTGGGGGTGAATGCTTTTGTTCCCGAATCCGAGGAGTCCTTTGATATTTTGGAGGTGGATAATACGGCTGTCCGTGAGTCCCAGATCCGTCGACTGGAGCACATTCGAAATTCGCGCGATCAAAAGGCCGTTGAGGAGGCTTTAGGCCGATTGAAAGAATGTGCAAAAGGCCACCTGAAGGGGAACCTTTTGGACCTTGCAGTGGATGCAGCTAGAAAACGTGCTACCTTGGGAGAGATCAGCGATGCAATGGAGGAAGCCTTTGGTCGATATAAGGCGGAGGTTCGTTCCATTGCCGGAGTATAT
>JAJLJK010000350.1:0-1737 GCA_033844885.1 Bacteroidota bacterium
AGGACATTGGTCGCAGTATTCGAATTGCTTTGTCCGGCAAGGGTCACACAATAGTATCCACCTTCAAAGATGTTATTGGTATAGGTAACATTCTGTGCAGGGATACTTGAAACGCTCGTAGCTGAAGTTGCGCTGGTACTAGAAGCCAGGGCCGAGAACGAACTGGAGGTACTTCCCTGGTTCACAGAAACCGTACAGCTATCGATAGTGATGTATTCAGAGCCACCGGTCATCCATATTCCGAATCCATAAGAAGAACCATTAGCCTCAATATTCAGGTTATTCACCTCAATATGAGATGCGCCATCAAATGCTAGCGTATATCGTTCGGAGGAAACAGTGGCTGAGAATTCCAGTGTCTCTCCATTACCATTGATCGTTATGGTGTTTGTAGAACTTATCCCTGGGATCGAGCCAAAGTAGGCTTGTTCCTGATAAGGACCCGAGAACGGTGCCACATTGGCAATCACTGGGCCCGTAATACCTCCACAAGTAACTGCATAGGAGAAGTCTGAGAAATTGGCAAAGTTGGTACCACCTGTTGGAAGGTTACTATTGATCGTATAGGTACCTCCTGCTACTGGATAGCAAAGCGTGGCAAAAGAAACGGGGCCTACCGTATCTGAATAATCCCCACTACCGCAATCCGCGTAGAGGTAGGCTTCGTAGTTCGTACTAGGTGTCAAACCAGAAAGGGTAATGGAGTCTACCGTTGTGGAATCAATACTTCCGCTTGTTGCGGGATTGAATCCTGGTGCCCCATAGATCACCTTGTAGCTTCCAGCGGATCCTACCGAACCCCAACTCAGAGTCGCCCCGGTCGTATCGACC
This sequence comes from Bacteroidota bacterium, assembly GCA_033844885.1. Classification (GTDB taxonomy): domain Bacteria; phylum Bacteroidota; class Bacteroidia; order Flavobacteriales; family Schleiferiaceae; genus JAJLJK01. The sequence goes on from JAJLJK010000350.1 coordinate 832, forward strand.
GAATTGACCATAAACCCATTGGGGAATGGGCAAGTTGGTGGGTTCTTCACGGCAATGTCATCGAAAGCGATGTCATTGTAGAAAGGTGTGGAAGCATTCTTATTGATAACAAACTGGAATACAACATCTCCTGAAACGGTGTAAGAGGATAAATCAATCCCCTTATACTGCCATGCTGGATCACTTCCAGAGTAAATAAATACTGAGTCGTTCCAGGCAGAACCGTCATAATAATTCACGGTCACTGTATTGTACCCAGAAGAAGCGTACGTGTTGTTGTAGCTGAAGAGAAAGAACTCCAGATAAACACCTGTCAAGTTGCTGACGTCGATGGAATCGGTCTCTAGGGTGACCACACATGGGTACGGACTTGAGCCATCTACCCAAGCGTAGGTACTACCCGTCTGGCCTGTGTGATCGGTACAGATCGATCCGTCATACCCCAATGTCCCTCCATATTTAAAGAAACCATTGGTAGAGGTCGACGAGCAATCGTTGAACGAACTCCATCCCGTTGGAATGGACGTCGAATTAAAGCTCTCCGTAAATGGTGCCGTCAATTGGGCAAATGCGCCAAAGGACAAACCCCATAAAAGGAGAATCATTGGTAATCCTCTTTTCATTTATTCTATTTTTATGATTTAACAGTCACAAATATTACAATTTTATAATAGTTTACGAAACCAGTTTTCTATCAAACACAACATTTGTGCAATGAACAACCGTGTAAATAGAGAATTGACCAGGGATGCAAAACAAAAAACCCCCCGGTTTCCCGGGGGGTTGATCTACTGAAAAAGGTGAGGATTACCTATGCAGATTGATCCTACGGGTTGTAATGCCCCGATCGGTTCGGATCTCGATCAGGTAGACGCCATCGGCCTGACCTGTCAGATCATAATCCTG
>JAJLJK010000351.1:0-3307 GCA_033844885.1 Bacteroidota bacterium
AAAGGACTGGACCGTTGTTTCGCTTGAAAAGGCTGTGGAAATGAGGCCGGATATCGCCTTGTTCTCTGCTGGAGGTGAAACTTCATTGGAATGGGCTCCGAAATTTGCAGAAGTGGGAACCATCGTGATCGACAACAGTTCGGCCTGGAGAATGGAACCCGGTATCCCTCTTGTGGTGCCCGAGATCAATGCAGATGTCATTACCTCGGAGGATCGGATCATTGCCAATCCCAATTGCAGTACCATCCAGTTAGTGATGGTTCTAAAGCCCCTTCACGAGTTATTTGGGATCCGAAGGGTGATCGTCAGCACCTATCAATCGATCACCGGAACCGGAGTCAAGGCGGTTCGACAATTGGAAAATGAAAGAACCGGAGTAGAGGGCGAGATGGCCTATCCCTATCCGATCGATAAGAATTGTCTTCCCCATTGCGATGTGTTTTTGGACAACGACTATACCAAGGAGGAAATGAAGTTGACCCATGAGACCAAGAAGATCATGAGAGAGGAGGCGATCGCTGTATCGGCCACCGCTGTTCGGGTTCCAGTTCAGGGCGGCCACAGTGAAAGTGTGAATATCGAATTCTACAAGGAACCGGATCTTGGTTTGTTGCGCAAAGCGCTTCACGAGACCCCCGGAGTGATTGTACAGGATGCTCCTATGGCGAACACCTATCCCATGCCCCGGTTTGCTGAAGGAAAGGATGAGGTCTTCGTAGGAAGGATCCGATTGGATCATTCGCACCCAAAAGCGGTGAATCTTTGGATCGTTGCAGACAATCTTCGTAAGGGAGCAGCCACCAACGCCGTCCAAATTGCAGAACACCTGGTTTCCCGATCGCTAGTGCAGGCATAAGAACACTTGCTGCGATTTAGGGTTACCTCTAAAAAGCAGAAGAAATGAGAAAATGGCAATTGTTCCTTTTCGGGATCCTGACCAGCTCTCTTGGTTTTTGTCAACAGAAAAAGAACGTTCAACCTGACGAGAATATGACCATCGATACAACAAAATACGAGAAGGCGATCTATGCCTCAGGATGTTTCTGGGGAACGGAATATTACCTTAAACGTGCTCCAGGGGTTATCAAGACCACAGTTGGGTATACGGGTGGGCATATTGAGAATCCCACCTATCAGCAGGTTTGTGGTAAGAATACCGGGCATTTCGAGGCCGTAGAAGTTTGGTTCGACCCCAAAGTGACCTCCTACGAAGAGTTGACCAAGGTGTTCTTTGAGACCCACGATCCAACTCAAACCAATGGTCAGGGTCCGGATATCGGCCCCCAATATCGGTCTGCGATCTTTTATGTGAATGAGAAACAAAAAGAGATCGCCGAAAGGCTCATCGCCCTTCTTGAGACAAAAGGATTGGATGTGGCAACCTTCGTTTTACCTGAGAAACCCTTCTATGAGGGCGAGGGATATCATCAAGATTACTACGACAACAAGGGAGGTACTCCCTATTGCCATAAGTACACAAAACGGTTTTGACCCCTTGTCCGAATTTCGGAGTCTTTTTGTTCTTCATCGAATAGGGGATGTCGGATTATGCCATTTGGAGCTAAACTTCGAAACTCAATAACCTGACATAGGGTGTTTTCACCACCTTTGAGGTAGATTCTTTGGGTTAGGGTTTTATGGAAGTCTTTGAAAGGTACCAAGAGTGTTGGAGGGTCTTGTACCATTCGTATAACATTTACCCGCGATCGCGGGTATTCGTTAGCGATCCTTCACTTGGTCACATACATGCATTAGAGATCGGAGATGGGGAGCCCCTGGTGCTCCTGCATGGGTTCGGTTCGAACTCAGACATTTTCGCTGCTTTGCTGGCCGATCTCAGCAAGAAATACCGCGTGATCGTTCCCGATCTTCCCGGTGTGGGGCTTTCAGGGACCTTCAACTATGGAAAGATCCATCTTACCGACCTTGGCGTGAAATACCTTCGCGCTCTATTTGAATATCTTGAGATCGAAAAAGCGCATATTGCCGCCACATCACTGGGGGCCTTCATCGCCTATCAATTTGCAAAGAGCTTCCCTGAAAAGGTCGAACGCCTCGCTATCTTGGGACCTCTTCCGGGATTCAATGACCAGATGCCTTTCGCCCTTCGCCTGCTCACCCTTCCTTTTGTTTCAAGGAACAGTCTCCCCGGCGAATCACGCTTTGATGTGAATGGCACAAGGATCTTTTACGGACGATTCTTTGTTCAGGAGATCGAGAAGATGACCGAGGGACTGATCAGTACATTGCATTTTGCTGCCGTTCTCCCTGGTGTCATTCGATCCTATTTTGGAATGTTTCAGAATTTTTATGGCTTCTTTGGACCTAGAAGCCGCTACAAAATCAAACGGGAGACCCTGGATCTTCAGGTTCCCTATCATTTTATCATTGGGGGGCAGGATCCTTTCTTTAGCAAGGAGAATCTGCTGGGTCCGGAAGCCAATAACATGACCATGATCCCGGATGCCGGCCATATGGCCTGGCTTGATCGAAGGAAGGATCTCCTCATCGAACTTCATCGGTTCCTCGATGGCGCTATGATCGATAAAGAAGAAAAAGGAAAGATCGTCGCATAAAAAAAGATCCCGCAAAAGCGGGATCGATATTCATTCAAAATAAAATGACCTCTTCCGGAATGGGAGGCGGTTGAACAGGCATCAAACGCTTGATGTCATCCTCCAACCTAATTCGGATCTCCTTACGTGCATTCTGCACTTGCATGATGCGCTTTTCTAAGCGCTTCTTCAATTTCTTTCCGTGACGGGTCATAACCTTTCCATTTTCAAATACCAGAAACAATAGAGTAGCAACGAATTCTAAATATACGAATTCCTATCCGGAATCACACACGTTTTTGACAGGTAAACCCCTAAATGTTTGACCTGGAGATCTTAGGCTTTGCGGTGAAAAGAAGGGCGAATCCAATGATCCCTGAGATCAGCGATGCTACAATAATGGCGAGTTTGACCTGATCCCTCAAGGTCTCATCAACAAATGCCAGATTGGTGATGAATAAGGACATGGTGAAACCGATTCCCGCCAGAAATCCCACTCCCAAAAGGTGTCGCAATGAGACATCCGGAGGGATCCTTCCGAGTTTGGTCAAATGTAGCCCATAGGTGAACAGGAAGATCCCGATAGGTTTCCCAAGGAGAAGCCCGAGGGCAACGCCTAAAGCCGCAGGATTACTGATCATGTCTGACCATTCGCCCGTAATCGGCACCCCGGCATTTGCCAAAGCGAAGAGAGGCATGATAAAGAAGGTCACATATGGGTCCAGGACAGTTTCTTCCAATTGAAGGGGATT
>JAJLJK010000352.1:0-2545 GCA_033844885.1 Bacteroidota bacterium
AAAACCATTTATCGATGATTTTCGACATCTCACGGTCCTTTTCTGTCACTTTATCTCCCGAATCGTGCGTTTGAAGCGCAATAGTGACAGTGTTGTATGAATTGTGGATTTCTGGGTGATGTTGATGGGATTCAGCCAGAAGTGCGACCCGGCTCAAAAAGGCCCATGCTTCTGAGAAATCCTTGAACTTGAATTCGCGTACGAGTTTGTTGTTCTTCTCTGTCCACATAGTCTTTGAACTATTCGGCAATTCCTATTTTCAACATATTGGTCATTCCCTTGTCCTTTATGGGCATGCTGGCGATCTTCACCATGAAATCCCCCTTTTCCACGATTCCATTGGCGATCACCATTTTCTTGATATCGTCAAAGGTCTCATCCGTGCTCACCATCTTATCGTAGAAGAAACCACGGACGCCCCAGAGGAGACTTAAAGTGTTGAGAATGCTTCTGTTAGCCGTGAATACAAGAATGTTGGTACGAGGGCGATGCGAGGAGATCTTGAAGGCCGTATAACCAGAAAACGTCATACTGAGAATGGCCTTGGCGCCGATCTGATCTGCGATCTTGGAAGCATTGTAGCATATGGAGTCGGTGACATACCGCTCATTTCGCACCGTGGGTGGGTGATCGGTCTTCACTTTAATCTGCCCACTGGATTCTACCTGCTGGATGATCATGCTCATGGCCTTGATCACTTCGACCGGGTGCTCACCCACGCTGGTCTCACCTGATAACATCATGGCATCTGCCCCGTCTAAAACGCTGTTAGCCACATCATTAACCTCAGCTCGTGTAGGACTTAGGTTTTGGATCATCGACTCCATCATTTGGGTGGCGATGATCACGGGTTTACTGGCTTGATGGGCCTTGTTGACGATCTCTTTCTGGATCAACGGAACGTTTTGCATCGGAACTTCCACTCCGAGATCCCCTCTTGCCACCATGACCCCGTCAGTGACCGATAGGATCTCATCAAAATCCATGACCGCTTCCGGCTTTTCGATCTTCGAGATGATCAGGGCGGAGTATCCGTGATCGCGAATTTTTTGACGCAATTCGAGAACATCATTCGCTGAACGTACAAAAGAGAGACCTATCCATTCCACTCCTCCCTGTAAAGCTACTTGGAGGTCCTCCAGATCCTTGGGTGTCAAACACGGAAGGGACACTCGGGTATTGGGTAGGTTCACACCTTTTCGGGATTTTAATGGCCCTCCCTGAATAACCTCGGTCTCTACTTTGTTCAAACCATTGGTGGTCAACACCTTGAGAATGATCTTTCCATCATCGATCAGGATCCTCTCTCCGGCTTTCACATCCCGGGCGATCTGTTCATAGTTCAAATAGGCCTGTACTTTATTTCCTGGGCCTTCATCGGTCGTAATCGTGAACTTCTGTCCGTCCTCCAGTACCGTTCCCTCCTCGACCGTACCGATCCTGAGTTTAGGACCTTGAAGGTCGGCCAGCGTAGCCACATTCCAGTGGTTTTCATCATTCAATTCACGGATCAATTGCATGGACCTTCTATGATCATCATGCGTTCCATGGGAGAAATTTAGACGAAAGACGTTCACGCCTTCCTCCACCATTCTTTTCATCACGGATTTGTCCGCTGATGCAGGGCCAAGGGTGGCGACGATCTTGGTCTTGTTACTCCGTTTCATATTGCTCAAAGTGTAAAAGTTGTTCTTCTTTTTTTGATAGTTGTAATAGGGTCCCTGCCTGTACGATTCCCTTCGAGATAAGGTCTCTCCAAGGGATCTCGATTTCATCAATGCCCTCTCCGGTTACCTGAAGGAGATAGTCGATCCTAAAGTTGCGCTTGATAATGGGGATCTCTGGTGACCCAAATAAGGTGGCTTCTCTTGTTGGAGTTTTGTAGGAGCGATTCTCCACCAAGAACCAGGTAAAGGTATGGATGGTGTCTACAAAGTGGTATTGAATGAAGCTGAAGTTTGTGTGATCTTTTTCAATCACAAGGTCCTTACTGCTTCTTCTCAAGGATAAACCGAGGACATTGTTCAGCCAAAATGCAAGGAAAACCGGATTTCTGGGTGAAGTGATCCCCCAGTTGACCATGGGTTCGGGTTCCCAATCCTGAAGTGAAAGGGTCTTAGCCATGGGGCTAAGGTACCAACTTGTCGAATGCTTTCCGAGCGGCATCTTCTTCCGCTCTCTTTTTTGAGGGTCCCTCCCCTTCCGCGATCATGGCACCACTGATCTCCAGGCCCATTTTAAAGGTCATTTGATGCTTTTTTCCCCATGCATCGATCTCAATGAAAGAGAAGCTCTTTTTCTCTTTTTGGGCCCATTCTATTATGCGACTCTTATAACTGACCACTTCCTTTTCGACCCTCTTCAGATCCATGTGAGTTTGGATGATGCGCTTGCGTAGGAAAGCCCGTGCCTGATCCAATCCGTGATCCAGGTAGATCGCGCCGATCAGTGCTTCGAGGGCGTCGCCAGATAGGCTTTTGGCAGGTTTGAAACGGTCGAGCTTGCTTTCGACCATGCTTTCGAGTCCGAGGCGTTGTCCTACCCG
>JAJLJK010000353.1:0-1928 GCA_033844885.1 Bacteroidota bacterium
CAGAAATATCAATTGAGGATCGAATAAGGCATGATGGGGCATTCTTTTTAACTTTCGTTCTAAAATCTATTCGAATGCCGAAGCTAGAACCCATCACTATCAAAACCAAGGTGAAACAACCCATTGAAAAGGTTTGGCATACCTGGATCTCCCCTGAACACATCGTGAACTGGAACTTCGCCTCCCCTGAATGGCATTGCCCCAGAGCCGAAAACAACCTGATTCCTGGAGGACGTTTTTCGTGTCGAATGGAGGCCAGGGATGGAAGTATGGGATTTGACCTTTCCGGTCAATACGATAGTGTGGAAGCACCTCATCGGTTACAATACCACCTGGATGACGGAAGAAAGGTATCTCTCGATCTTTTTGAGGAGAATGGGGTAACTCTGATCACTCAGATCTTTGAGCCTGAATCCTCAAACCCTATCGAACTTCAACGGGATGGTTGGCAAGCGATCCTGAATAATTTTTCAAAATATACCTCCCAACTTGATCGTTGATCTAATCTAATCAAGCAAAGACCCTTATGAAAAACCTCATCCTATTCCTCCTCATTCTGAGTGGTTTCGCAACCCTTGCCAATGAGCCCAATGACTCCACCTTATCAGAATGGTCCATCTCCTGTGAGGATGAAGATGGTAATATGTCGTTTCTCGTGGTCTCTGAAGAGGGCACTACACTTGAATGTCAGGAAGCAGATGGCCATCACCTTGCCATACGAACGAAGAATCTCAAGATTCCCAATGCATACCCAGAACTCATGGTGCTTTCTCGCAAGATGATCCACCTGAAACATCCCAACAAGGAGGTTCTTTATTCCTTGATGGAGATCAGGGAATACCAGGGTAGCTACCAGGCAATTACCTACTATCAAATTTCAGGTACCGAAGAAACGGGAAAGGTTGAGGTCGCTGTAAATAAATGACCAGCCCATAGGTGTACGAATCGGATGACAACTAGCGTTCTGAAGGGAAGATTCTTCTAATTTCTTCCACATGAAAAAGGCTAAACGCTGGTTCTTGATCATAGGGGCTATTCTATTGGCCATTGTGATCTCTCACCTGATCTACCTTTATTCACTGACTCCCGATGAAACTTACCCCGAAGATTCCTATTTTACCTACAGGGATCCCGGAACGGCTTTGATCGTGGTGGCTCATGATGATGACGCCTCCATGTTCAGCGGAACAACCTCCCTTCTGGTTGAAAAGGGTTGGAAGGTGCACTGGATGTGTTTCTACAATTCTTACAATCATGTAGAAGAGATCCCGATCCGAAAGGAGGAGATGAAGAAAGTGGCCGAATTTCAAGGTATTTCAAGTCTTCGGATGATCGATTTCAACATGCGAAATCGGTTGGACACGGTACGATTCCCCTACATCGCGATTCCCTACTCTGAGTTTGCCACCAATTTCAAAATGGATTCCTTAAAGTTGTTTATCCAGACTGCGATCCAAGAATTGAGTCCCACCGTTATCTTTTCATTGGATGACCAGATCGGTGGTTATGGACACCCTGAACACGTTGTGGTCAGCAAAATGATCCTGGAGGTTTGTCAAAAATGGAATGAGTCTCAACCTCTGTCGGTTCAAAGGATTTATCAAAATGTTTGGCCTCCATCGCAATCCCAAAGGATCATGGGTGATCAGGGCGTGTTTGGCGCATCCAAAAAGATCTATGGAGTACCTGGGATGCCAGAACCGGATGTGGAGATCGATATCTCGGATCAAGGAGTTTCCAAAATGAGGGTTTTAACCACCTTCAAATCACAAAAAAGGAACCTGAAAAAATTCGCTCCCTTTTTCTATTTGTACCCGGGTGAGGTCTATTTCAGAGTCTTCGATAAGGAGCACTTTAGAGTGATCGAAATGGAGTAACGTTTTCATGGCAACTATTTTTCTTCTACATTGATGATCAATAAAGGTCTG
>JAJLJK010000354.1:0-8534 GCA_033844885.1 Bacteroidota bacterium
ATCCAGCAAACTGAGTCTTAAACTGCTGAAAGTGGGGTCGACCGTATATCCATAGGAACCATATCCATAGAGCAGCAATGGATTTCCGTTCGCCTTTTTCAGGTCCTTTCGATAGACCATGGAGATCGCTACCTTCTTACCATCACGGGCGGTCACCCAAACTCGCTCGGCATGATATTCTGAGGGGTCATATCCTCCAACCACCTCCTGTTGTTTCAAAAGGCGGGTCTCACCAGTCGATAGATTGTATTCGAACGTTGAATTGGGCGTGGTTAGGGAAGAATAACCATATCGCAACCATGAAGTGTCAAATTCCGGATTGGGTCCGAATCCACAGGTATAGGTCTCTTCCTCAAAGGGGATCTCATGCATCTCAATTTCATCCCACTTTCGGAACCGGATCCTGGACAATCCGTTGTTCCGCTCCTCAACCACAAGATAGTCCCGGAATATCTCCAACCCTTCCAGATAGACCGAATCCCGATGGGGAATCACGTCCTCCCAATGTTCCACTCCAGTATTCTCATATGGGGTTCTGGCCAGTTTGAAGTTGGTGGCTCCATTCTGATTTGTCCGAATGTACCAGTATCCATCATAGGGCTCTGCATCGTATTCCAATCCTCGGATCCGCGCTTGTAGAACCTTCAATTCAGACTCGGGACGATCGGCAGGGATATAGCGGATCTCGTCGCTCATGGTCGATCCAGAACCAATGATAATGAACTCCATTGATTTGCTCTTTGCCACACCACAATTGAAGGTTTCATCCTCTTCGGTGAAAACGATCACATCTTTTGAGACTGTAGTTCCCATGACGTGTCTGCGAATCTGATAGGACCGTAGGGTTGTAAGATCTTTCATGGTGTAAAAGAGGGTCTTATCGTCATTAGCCCATGAAGATCCTCCCGTGGTATTCGGGATCGCATCTGCAAGAATTTCACCCGTTTCAAGATCCTTGATGTGGATCGTGTATAACCTCCGACTCAGTGTGTCTACCCCAAAGGCGAGGAATCGATTGTTCGGACTGACCGCCATACCCCCCACCTGATAATATTCATGACCACTGGCCATTTCATTCACGTCGAGCATGATCTCTTCAACTCCTTCCAGGCTCTTGGCTTTACGGCAATAGATGGGATATTCCTTTCCCTCGTCGTACCGAACATAATAGTAGTATCCGTTCTTGAAGACAGGGACCGATTCATCCTGCTCCTTGATCCTTCCGCGCATTTCCCGGAAAAGGGAATCCTGAAGGGTTTCGGTGCCCTTCATGACGAACTCCCGATACTGGTTCTCATCCTCGAGATACTTGATCACTTCCGGATCCTCTCGGTCATTCATCCAATAGTAATTGTCCACACGGGTATCGCCATGGATCTCAAGTCTTTTTGGGACCTTTTTTGCGATCGGTTCTTTCACGATTTCAGGATCTTTTTGAGATGTGCAACTGATGATGGCGGCAAAGGTAAGTAGCAGCCCGAAGGAACGGTTCATACTGATCTGGGTTTGTGTCAGTCCAAAGGGGACGAAAGGTAGGGGAATCTGCCCAATAATCGTATTTTGACGGCTTATTCGAGACAATATGGAAATGTATGAGAAGCCCATGCTACAGCCTGATGCCCTGAAAGGTAAGGTTGTTGTTGTGACCGGAGGTGGAACCGGACTTGGTCGTTCGATGGGAACCTATTTTCTTCAACTGGGCGCCAAGTTGGTGATCACCAGTCGAAAGCTTGATCGTCTGGAAGCTGCAGCCCGCGAGATGGAGGAAGAGACGGGAGGGGAAGTCCTCCCAGTGGCCTGCGATGTACGGGAATATGACCAGGTGGAATCCATGCTAAAAGCCACCATCGATCGGTTTGGAAGCCCGGATGTCCTTCTCAATAATGCCGCAGGGAATTTCATCAGTCCCTCTGAGCGGCTTTCACCCAGGGCGTTTGATGCGATCATCGATATTGTCTTGAAGGGATCCAAGAATTGTACCCTTGCCTTTGGCAAACATTGGATCGACAACGGCGAAAAGAACAAGAACTTCCTCAATATCGTGACAACCTATGCCTGGACCGGTTCAAGCTACGTGGTTCCATCAGCCATGGCGAAGGCGGGGGTTCTGGCCATGACCCGGTCACTCGCCATCGAGTGGGCCAAATACGGGATCCGCAGTAATGCGATCGCTCCGGGACCGTTCCCCACCAAAGGTGCCTGGTCTCGCCTCATGCCGGGTGACATACCCGAGAAACTGAATGTCGTGAATCAAGTGCCCCTCCGTCGTGCCGGAAAACATCAGGAACTGGCCAATTTGGCTGCGTATATGATCAGTGATTACGCCGCTTTTATGAATGGGGAAGTGGTTACCCTGGATGGGGGTGAATGGCTGCAGGATGCCGGTCAGCTCAATTTTCTCGATGAGCTTTCGCCCGATATGTGGGACTTTTTCATTGAAATGACCAAAAAGGCAGAGTAAATGAGGACCATTGCTATTTCGATCTGCGCGTTGATGGCAATCTCCTGTACCAGAACTGAAGAATTGGACATCCAGGGACACCGGGGTGCCCGAGGATTGTTTCCGGAAAATACCATTCCCGGCTTCAAAGGAGCCCTGGATCTTGGAGTACAAACCCTTGAATTGGATGTGGTGGTGAGCAGCGAAGGGCTCATCGTGGTCAGTCACGAACCCTGGTTGAATCCCGAAATTTGTCTCGACCCGGAAGGAAATGTGATCCCAGAGGGGGAGGGGAGGAAATGGAATCTCTTCGAGATGACCTACGACTCCATTGCCCAGTGCGACTGTGGAATGCGGCCTCATCCTCGATTCCCCGATCAGATCCACTATCCGGCTCATAAGCCCCTTTTGTCAGAGGTCATCGATTCGATGGAGACCCATGCGAGGGAAACACAACGGGAACTACCTTACTACAATATTGAGTTGAAGACGGTGCCCTTGGCCGAGGGAATTTGGAACCCAAGTCCGATCGGTTTTTGCGCTTTGGTAAGGAAGGTCATTCAGGAGAAGGGGATCGCGGATCGAACGATCATTCAATCCTTTGATACCGAGATCCTGGAGAATATGCATCGCATATTTCCTCAAATGAGGATCTCCTTACTGGTAGAAAACCAGGACCCATACATGGCTCTGGATTCACTGAGCTTTCAACCGAACATTCTAAGTCCGGATCAAACTCTGCTGACCGAGGAGCTCATTTCAGAGATGCATGACAGGGGAATGAAAGTGATCCCATGGACTGTAAATGATCCGGGAAGCGCGAAACGATTGATCGAATGGGGAGTGGATGGTCTGATCACTGATTATCCTGATCGGATCCCACCCGCCGATCACTGACCCTTTTTTTGCCTTTGATCCTCACGAACCATTTGATCACCTCTTTTTAGGCGATCCAGAGCGATCCGGCTGGGTTGGTGCTGCGGATTCAATTCGAGTGCCTTTCGGTAATCCTGTTCTGCACGGGTAACATCTCCCAACATTTCATAGGCATATCCACGACCATAATACCCACGGTGATTGTATCCATCCCGAGCTTGAATGGCTTTGGTGAAGTAATCTGCGGCTACCTGATAGACCTGGAGTTGCAGGTGGATGTAACCAAGATTGAAATAGCTTTCGGCATCCTTTGGGTTGATCTGGGCGGCTTTGGTAAAGCTCTCAATGGATTCATTCCACATCCCTCTTTCCTGATAGAACATTCCGAGGTTATACCAAACATTCCCATTATTCGGGTCGATCTCCAACAATCGTTTGTAATAGGCTTCAGCAATAGGGTCGCCCACCGCTGCTGACATGACTGCGGCCATATCCAGGGCGGCCTGGTAGTTTGGGTCCAGGTCGATGGCCCGTTGCAGGTATTGCAGGGAAGTGGCTGTGTCTCCCTTTCCGTCACGAATATTCAGTCCTTTTATGAAGTAAGCGGTGGCATTTCGGTCGTCCAATTCGATCACCTCATTGGTATATCTCGTACTGGTCTGGTATTCCTTGACGATGTTGTAAAGTTCGGCGAGTTTCAATCGGCAGTCAATATTCTTGGGATCCAGCCGGATACATTCTTCCCACGCTTCTTTTGAGGTTCGGGTCTCATTGTTTACAAAGTGGACATCCCCCCAGAGAAGAAGAACATCCGCACGTGTACTGTCCAGGGATTTGGCGGCTTTAGCATCTGCAATGGCGTAATTCAAGGACCTTTGGTTCATGTGAAAACGTCCTCTTGCGATAAGGGCATCCACATTATTGGGGTCTTGAGCCACAATGGAATTGAGGCTATCCAGTTCCTTCATTCTGGGGTCCCTTTCCTGCGTTGGATCCAAAATTGATGAGGTAGTGTCTTTGGTCTCGTCCTTGGGTTGACCACCCTGCGAATTGTCACAAGCAGAAAATATGAACAGGAGAAGGATAAAGGATATGGATCTGATCATTTTGAGCTTCAGTTTAGCGAAAGGTACAATGGTTCATGAAATGGTCCAGGTGTTCCGACCTCTGATCAACGCCTGGATATCGCCCACACCTTTTTGTTGGAGGGCTTGTTGAACCTGAGCCGCCATAAGGTCTTCATAACAAGGCCTGTCAGCCGAATAGAAGATCCCAAATGGTCTGGGAAAGTGTCCCACGGAAGTGGGGTCATCAAACATTCGGATCAGCAAATGGGCTTTGGTCATGTCCTTTTCATCATGGATCCAAAGATCATTTTCAGAGACCTCCTCGAGGTTTACCACCACGGGTCGAAGTCCATCCAATTTCAAACCCTTGTTTCGTTCACGTCCAAATATCAGAGGTTTTCCATCTTCCAGAAAAAGGGTCTCCTCCTCACGAGTGGACTTATCGGTGAAAATGGCAAAGGCACCATCATTGAATACATTGCAATTCTGATAGATCTCGAGAAAACTGGATCCCTTATGCTGATGGGAACGCAATAATAACTCCCTAAGCTGCACTGGGTCACGGTCCATTCCCCGGGCAATGAATGTGGCATCTGCGCCAAGCGCCAGGGCCAGAGGATTGAAAGGATGGTCGATACTTCCCATCGGACTGGACTTGGTGATCTGTCCCTCCCCTGAGGTCGGGCTATATTGGCCTTTGGTCAAACCATAGATCTCATTGTTGAAAAGGAGCACATTCAGATCCGGGTTCCTTCGAAACATGTGGATCAACTGATTGCCTCCGATCGATAGACCGTCACCATCTCCAGTGATCACCCAGACACTCAGGTGAGGATTGGTCGCTTTGAGTCCGGTTGCAATGGAGGGTGCACGTCCATGGATGGAATGCATTCCGTATGTGTTCATGTAATAAGGGAAGCGAGAGCTACATCCGATCCCTGAAATGAAAACGATATCATGCCGAGGAATACCCAGTTCGGGCATGATGGTCTGCACTTGCTTTAGGATCGAGTAGTCCCCGCAACCCGGACACCATCTGACATCCTGGTCTGTCGAGAAATCCTTTGCCGTATTATGTTTGACGTCTTCCATCACTCAATCTCTGTTTTTTCCGCCAGATTCCGGATGGCATCCCTGATCTCGGCGGCTAGGAATGGCAACCCCTTGACCTTATTCAGAGGAATGGCATCCACTAGATAACGATCCCGGATCATATGAACCATCTGTCCGTTATTGATCTCAGGAACAAGGATCATTTTGAAATTCTTTAGGTGGTTACCCAGGTCATTGGGAAGCGGGTAAAGATGCCTTAGATGAATATGACTCACCTTGATACCTTCTCTTTGAAGGTCTCTTACGGCTGTTTTTATGGAACCATAGGTAGAACCCCATCCCAACACCAGAACATCTCCGGTCTCCTCCCCAGAGTCGATCGTCAGCGGAGGATAATCCTCTGCCATTCGACGTACTTTGGAATCCCTGAGATGGGTCATCAGGGCATGATTCTCTGGCTCATAGGAGACGTTCCCTGTTTCATTTTCTTTTTCAAGTCCACCAACACGATGCTCCAAACCAGGTGTTCCTGGAATGGCCCAGTTTCGAACCCCTTTTTCATCTCGGTGATAGGGGAGATAAGGTTCATCTTTTTTCGCATAAGGAGGGACGATCTGCGCCAGGTCTTCGAAGTCCGGAAAGCGCCAGGGTTCAGCTCCATTTGCAATATATCCATCACTGAGGATGATCACCGGGGTCATATTTTCGATGGCCATCCGCGTGGCTTCATAGGCCACCATGAAAGTGTCCTTTGGAGAATGAGGCGCGATCACCGGGATGGGAGCCTCTCCATTTCTACCGTAAATCGCTTGAAAGAGGTCGGCCTGCTCAGTTTTCGTAGGCAATCCGGTAGAAGGTCCACCGCGCTGAACGTTGATGACCACCAAAGGGAGCTCCAACATGACCGCCAGACCCAAAGCTTCGGTCTTCAAGGCGATCCCCGGTCCTGAGGAGGCAGTGATCCCAAGACCACCCGCAAAGCTGGCTCCGATGGAAGCCGTGATGGCTGCGATCTCATCCTCCGCCTGAAAGGTCTTTACCCCAAAATTCTTATGACGACTGAGCTCATGCAGAATATCACTGGCGGGAGTGATAGGGTATCCGGCATAGAAAAGGTCAAGCCGGGCCTTGTGGGCAGCGGCGATCAATCCAAGGGCAAGTCCTTGATTGCCCACAATATTTCGGTAGGTTCCCGGTGGAAGTTTGGCGGGGCCGATCTCAAATCGTTCGAATTGGGCCTCTGTGGTCTCCCCATAAGCAAAACCTGCTCGGAGAACCATGATGTTGGCTTCAGCGATGTCAGGATGTTTCCTGAATTTATCGCGAAGGAACTGTTCTGTATGAGAAAGTTCACGGTGGTACAGCCAGTAAAGGAATCCCAGGACGAACATGTTTCGACTCCGGTCCCTTTCCTTCATTCCCAAATTGGATTGACTGAGCGCATCTCTGGTTAGCCGGGTGACATTGATCTCTATGACCTTGAATTTTTCACGGATCTCTGCAAGAGGATCCGCTCCATCCGGATATTTGGCCAATTTGAGGTTTCTGGGATCGAAACCGGCCGTATTGGCTATGACCAGACCCTGAGGCTTGAGGTTTTCCAGATTCTTCTTCAGGGCGGCAGCATTCATCGCGACGAGCACATCACCCATTCCGCCTGGTGTGTAGATCTCACTGGATCCAAAGTTGATCTTGAATCCACTCACCCCGCTAACCGTACCTTGAGGGGCGCGGATCTCTGCCGGAAAATCAGGGAAAGTGCTCAGGTCATTTCCGTACAAAGCGGCCGTATTGGAAAATTCGAACCCGGCCAATTGGATCCCATCACCGGAATCCCCGGCAAAGATGATGGTTACCTTTTCCCGGGTTTTGGTCGAAATATCCATATCAGGCAGGCTGATTGATCTCGCGAACGCTAAGTACTTCGGGAGCGTGTTTCTTAATGGTCATCTCCACACCACTTTTCAGGGTCATCTGGTTGACACTGCAGCCGGTGCATGCGCCATGAAGCTGAACTTCGACGACCCCTTCGGGCGTGTAATTGATGAAACTGATATCTCCGCCGTCAGATCGAAGGAAAGGCCTGATCTCGTCCAGAGCAGCCTGGATCCGGTTGATGGTTATTTCACGATCGCTCATCTTCACGCTTCATTTTTGGCCGAACAACCGGCCATTGTTGTGATCCGTACCACTTCAGTAGGTGGAAGGTTATCATTTCTTTCGACCAATTGAACGACAAAGTTCCTGGTCAACTCGACAAAGGCATCAGATACAGGCGTCCCATCCTGCATGGCAGCGGGTGAACCTACATCACCGCTTTCGCGGATGCTTTGAACGAGTGGGATCTCGCCAAGGAAAGGAACATTCATTTCGGTGGCCAGATTGCGGGCTCCTTCCTTTCCAAAGATATAGTACTTGTTGTCCGGAAGTTCTTCGGGAGTGAAATAGGCCATGTTCTCGATGATCCCCAGTACGGGTACCTGGATGCTGTCCATTCGGAACATGCCCACTCCTTTTCGTGCATCAGATAAAGCTACAGCTTGTGGGGTGCTCACGATCACAGCCCCGGTTACGGGCACTGCCTGCACAAGTGACAGATGCACATCACCTGTTCCGGGGGGAAGGTCAATGATCAAAAAGTCGAGATCTCCCCAATGCGTATCCCGGATCATCTGATTGAGTGCCTTGGTGGCCATAGGTCCCCGCCAAACGACTGCCTGGTTGGCTCCGGCAAAGAAGCCTATACTTTGAAGCTTGACCCCATAGCTCTCGATCGGTGCCATCATGGAACGTTCGCCAACTTGAATGGCACCCGGACGTTCATGGGTCACATCAAACATCAGGGGTTGACTGGGGCCATAGATGTCGGCATCGACCATCCCAACTTCAAATCCCATCTTTGCCAAGCTGACAGCTAGATTAGCCGCCACGGTGCTCTTTCCGACCCCTCCCTTTCCGGAGGCTACTGCGATGATATTCTTGACTCCGGGGATGGCCTCTCCACGAATGAGGTTGGTCTCTTTCTTCTGGAATTCTTCCGGTACGATGATATTGACCTTGACCTTGGCTTTTTCATAGGCGTGGTCGTGGATGGCCTT
>JAJLJK010000355.1:0-1315 GCA_033844885.1 Bacteroidota bacterium
GTGGGGTTCGATCCCGGAATTTGATTCTTGACAAACGCACCGAATTCATCCATTTGAATGAGGATATTCAAAGGATCACGACGGTTCGTGGTCTCCAGGGCCTTGACAAATCCTGGTTCATTCATCAAAGAAAGGCCTGCCTGTTGTTGGCGGATCATTTCCTTAACAAGAATCTCATTCCGACTTGCTCCGATCACACCCTTATTTCGTGCTACAAACCACTTTCCATCCTTCAAACTAAGGTATTCGGTGCCATCATATTCTTTTTTGACCGCCTTGAAGTCCGCTGGATAACTTGATCCATATGCCGAAGCATCCGAGATCCATAGGATCTGGTATTTGTCAGCCCCTGCAAGATTGACTGCTGCGTAAACCGGTGATTTCACCCCCTCTTTGGAAGGTTGTGAAATGCTGTCCAAAGACATCATTTCCCTTTCCATTTTCACCAGAAATTCGGCTTTCGAAACCTGTGAAAGAAGTTCGCCCTGTTGGAGTTTTTCCATGGCTCTCATAGGTTCATTGATCCGTAAGATGATCGAAGAACTCACCGGAAGAGCTTCCTCCATGGCAGTGGGGGAAAAACCTTCAGGTTGGCAAGAAATAAGAAGGATCAGGGGAATAAAGAACCAAATGGATCTCATGGTGGCGAAGCTTTGGGGCAAAAATAGATAAATGCCCTTCTCTTTCAGGTAATTCAGAGGTCGAGTTTCAGCTGGGGCGGGAGGAGGGTAAAGCTCATTCGATGATGAGGGGTCGTACCGTGATTTGCGATGGCAGATCGATGATCTCTAGTGGGGTATCCCATGTTCCTTTCCCATCCAAATTGAGGATGTTCCCTGGCGAGCTTTTTCATGATTTCGTCCCTGTGGGTCTTGGCAAGGATACTTGCGGCGGCAATACTGGCATATTTCCCATCCCCCTTGATCACGCAGGTATGGTCGAAATTCCGGAATGCAGTGAACCGATTTCCATCCACCAGAATATGATCAAAAGGATGATCGATCTGATCCAAAGCCTTATGCATGGCAAGGAAACTCGCCTTCAGGATATTGATCTCATCGATCTCACTAGGTGAGCAGACCCCTACAGCCCATGCGATGGCCTGCTCCTCGATCCTGGGTCGTAGGGATTCTCTTTTCGAGGCGGTGAGCTTTTTTGAATCGTTTAACTCGGGAATGTCAAAATCGGGAGGAAGAATGACCGCGGCTGCGACAACGGGGCCTGCAAGACACCCCCGACCTGCCTCATCACATCCCACTTCAGTCCTATTGGGGTCCAGAAACCTATCCATCTTTTCTTGCGGCTTTTTTCAATA
>JAJLJK010000356.1:0-1468 GCA_033844885.1 Bacteroidota bacterium
GGATGGAATGAAGGACCATAGAGTGAATTTCTACGAGGTCCAAAAATCCTTCAACGAGTATTGGAAGGACCGCGAAGTGGAAAAGGGAAAGGGATGGAAACAATTCAAACGTTGGGAGAACTTTATGGAACCCCGCGTTTATCCAACCGGAGAACGACCTGAACCTTCCTTGCTTTTTTCAGCCATGCAGGCGGCATCTGCTCAAATGAGTGCTTCTCAGAATTTGGGTGAATGGCAACCTGTAGGACCCTTTCAGGGGAATCCCATGGGGGGGATCGGAAGGATCAACTGCATAGCCTTTGACCCACAACATCCGGATACGGTCTATGTTGGAGCCCCTGCCGGGGGATTTTGGACCTCGTACAACGGAGGTCAAACCTGGACCACCACCACGGACCAGCTGACAAATATCGGAGTGAGTTCCATTGCCGTGGATCCCTCCAATCCTCAGGTGATCTATATCGGCACAGGAGACAGGGACGGTGGTGATACCTACTCATACGGGATCATGAAATCCACGGATGGGGGTAAAACCTGGAACCCTACCGGATTCAACCAGTCCATATCCTCCAATACAAGGATCGGTCAGGTCTGGGTTGACCCCAGCAATTCGCAGGTGGTCATTGCAGCAACCTGGTGGGGAATTTACCGTTCAGCAAATGCGGGTCAGACCTGGCAATTAGAGAAGAGCGGAACATTCCACTCAGTGGTTTCCAACCCTCTCAATCCCGATGTGCTTTATGCCGCTACCATTGGTGCCAATAATGCCAAGATCTACAAATCGACCGACAACGGGCTCAGTTGGAATCAATTGACCTCGGGCCTTCCCACTTCCGGAGTGCGTCGGGTAGAAATCGGACTTACCCCAGTGGACACTTCCTATATCTATCTTCTATACGGAGCGTCCAATAATGGCTTCTATGGGATGTATCGCTCTGTGAATGGAGGTCAATCCTTCTCTTTGCGGGCCAATTCTCCAAACCTCATGGGATGGGCTGTATCTGGAAATGACTCTGGAGGGCAGGCCTGGTATGATCTCTGTATTGCTGTTGATCCTCAGAACAGAGATGTCATCTACACGGGTGGGGTGAATATCTGGAGGTCGACCAACGGCGGGACCAGCTGGTCTTTGGAAGCCCATTGGTACGGTGGAGGCGGTGCCCCGTATGTTCATGCGGATCACCACTACATGGCCTGGCAGCCCAAGACCGATCAGTTATGGATCGGAAATGATGGCGGAATCACTAGCAAGGCAAGGAATCAATCCGTCTACACGGATCACAATGATGGTCTGAACATCACCCAATACTATAAGATCGGTATCTCAGAGACCAATTCCTCCAAGATCATTGCAGGTGCTCAGGATAATGGGACCCACCTAAACAACCTCAATTGGAATCGAGTAAGGGGTGGGGATGGAATGGATTGTGAGATCGATCCTGCCAATGAGAATGTTCTTTACAGTTCG
>JAJLJK010000357.1:0-6312 GCA_033844885.1 Bacteroidota bacterium
TGATGGGTGCTTGTTTCTACTATCAGGCTACCACCGTTTACCTCGGAGATGACAAGATGAACGTCGATAATTCTACCGTTATCGTCAATGAAGGAACCGCCATGCAACATCACTGGGATGAAGCTTTTGGTTATTTGGGAGTTCCTGTGGGATATCCTGATGTTCAAGGTGACCTTTATTTCTGGGGGAAATACAAATCAAAGGCTTCTTTGATCGGTGCGGATGTCGAGTTGGTAAAAGCACTGATCGAAGGACGTGAAGCGATCAATGAAAAGGATTATTCGACTCGGGACCAAGCCCGTGAGCGCGTCCGTTCACAATGGGAGCTCGTTTGCGTCAGTTCTGCGCTTCATTATCTGAACGAAGTGAAGGCCAATCTCAGCGATGATGCCCTTAGGAACCATATGTTAAGCGAAGCCTATGCCTTTGTATTCAGCCTGCAGTTCAACATTGAAAGGAATATCTCGAATGCAGATTGGCAGACGGTCATGGATGCCTTCGGCGATGATCTTTACCAAATGAATTTGTCTGATATAGATCAGGCCATTGATGTCCTGGCCAACGCTTATGGCCTGGAGAATGAAAAGAATCAATTCTAATCAAGCAATATGAGCTTTCTCCGGAACCTATTCATTGTTCTAACCTTATTGTTCCTGGTCGCTTCGTGCAAGAAGGAGGATGGGAAGAGCACCGTTTCTTTTGATCGCGAGGCCCTCCTGATCCACTATGCGGATGATCTGATCCTTCCGGCAACCTTGGATTTTCAGATGAGGACCGATGATCTGTACCAGAAGTCATTGGATCTGAAGAACAATCCCGATTCTGCCCGTCTCAGTTTTGTAAAACAGGCCCTTGAGGATGCATGGATGGCCTATCAATGGATGGCCCCAATTGAATTCGGTCCCGGTGAAGATCTGGCACTTCGATTTACGGCCGATATTTTCCCCGCCGATACGGCATTGATCGAAAATAATATCTCCACTGGATCATATGATCTTACCGCCATCGGAAATGCCCCAGCGAGGGGTTTCCCTGCTTTGGATTATTTGTTATTCCACAAAGAGCACTCTGCGGTCGTGGCTGAACTTAGTCAAGCTGGGAGGGCCCAATATGTTGTGGACCTCGCGTCTCAATTAAGAGATCTCGGTGCAGAGATGAATTCAAGATGGCAAAACTATCGATCCATTTTTGTGAGTTCATTGGGTGTGGATGTCGGAAGCAGTCTTGGTCAATTTGTCAACGCATTTAACAAGGCACATGAGGTGACCAAGAATGCCCGGGTAGGCATTCCCTTAGGAAAGCGATCTCTGGGTCAGCCTTTTCCTGAAAAGGTAGAGGCCGTTTATTCTGGGCTTTCCAGAAAACTCCTTCGAGAGAACATCATAGCTGAGCAGGCCTTTTTCAAGGGGAATTCATTTCCGACTGGATCAGATGGTCTGGGTCTGGATGATTATCTCAACACCCTTGAAGCCTATCATGGAAATCGCCTTCTGGCGGAGGTCATAGAGGATCAGTTTGATCAGATCCTACTCGATGAAGCTGACCTCGCTGTTTCCCTGAGAGAAGCAATTTCGGTGGAGACTCCCAATGTTGAGGTTCTTTATCAGGATCTGCAGGAGCAGGTGATCTACCTAAAGACCGACATGCCTTCGATATTGGGGATACAGATCACGTATCAGGATAACGACGGTGACTGAATCGACGGAAAATAGGGGAGGCTTTCTTTTCCGGCAGGTGGGCATCGCCCCACTGGTGGTGTTCAGGATCCTGTTCGGGGTCATGATGTTCTCTGCCACCCTGAGATTCATTCTCAAGGGATGGGTGTATGAACAATTCGTGGCTCCGGAACATCATCTGAAGTATCCTTTTTTCGAATGGGTTCCCGATCCAACAGAATGGGTGATCTATCTGTTATTTGCCCTTTTACTGATCAGTACCCTTTTCATTGCGATCGGCTTCCTGTACCGGATCATGGCGATCACCTATTTTTTGATATTCAGTTATGTCGAACTGATCGATGCGACCTACTACCTCAACCATTACTACTTCATTAGTCTTGTAGCAGGGATCATGATCTTCCTTCCGGCAGGTCGCGCCTTTTCTGTGGATGTCCGTATGGGGTGGGTCAACCCAAAGAGCTCGGTCCCAAGTTATTCTATCCTTTCGATCAAAGGGCTCTTGGCCCTGGTCTATTTTTACGCAGGTCTTGCCAAACTCAATCCAGACTGGATTCTGGAGGCCCTTCCTTTGCGGTTATGGCTTCCATCACAATCCCATCTACCCCTGGTCGGGAAATCGCTTGATCACCTTTGGGTGGCCTATGCCTTTAGCTGGTTGGGAGCATTATATGACCTGAGCATTCCCTTTTTACTGTCCTCAAAGCGTACCCGAAAATGGGCCTACCTATCGGTCATCATTTTTCATTCGCTAACAGCCATGCTCTTCCAGATAGGGATGTTTCCGTGGGTGATGATCGTCTCCACTTTGATCTTTTTCCCGGAAGGCTTTCATAGATCCATTTTATCCAGGCTAGGCTGGAAGGGTGAAGGAGATCCATTTAATGTGCATCGTCCATCCTTGATACAAATTTCCCTGATCCTCTTTTTTGCTTTCCAGATCCTCTGGCCATGGCGATTTTTGGCATATCCGGGAAAACTATTTTGGACAGAACAGGGGTATCGACTAGGATGGAGGGTCATGCTGATGGAAAAGGCCGGGTATATCACTTACCGGGTGGTGGATCCAGGAACGGAAGCGGAAATGGAGGTGGATCCTTCAGAACATCTGACGCCTGTTCAGGTCAAAATGTTGGCCACCCAACCTGACCTCATTCTACAATATGCTCATTTCATTGAGCAGCAAATGATCCGAAATGGGGTGGATTCTCCTCAGGTCTATGCGGATGTCCATGTCACCCTCCAGGGTCATGGAAGTCGTCGTTTCGTCGATCCCAACGTGGATCTTTCCAAGGAAAAAGAAGGTTTTCATCATAAAACCTGGGTCTTGCCTTATGAATAAATGGTTGACCTTCATTTTTCTGCTTCTTTCCATTTCGGCGATCTCTCAGACCCTGATCGAGGGGAGGATCGTTGACGAAAAGGGGGATCCTTTACCCTCAGCGATCGTATTGGAGAAAGCAAATGGTCAAACACATATGGCGGATCCAGATGGAAAGGTCAGGTGGAGTACAACTTCCCCTCTTCCTATCGAATTGGAAGTTCGGGCTCTGGGATATAGAGTCGAATCATTTACCCTCAATGCATTTCGGCCGTTTGTGATCCGGATGATCCCAAAGAATGTCGAGTTGGGAACGGTTGAGGTGAAGGATCGAAAAGAGGGACAAATGAGTTCCTTTCGATTGAGGAATATCGAGGGAACGGCTGTTTATGCCGGGAAGAAGACCGAATTGATCCGCCCGGATGATCTTCCCTCCAACTTGGCCGCAAACAATGCCCGGCAGATATTCAGTAGGATTCCCGGGTTGAATATCTGGGAGTCGGATGATGGCGGGATCCAACTTGGGGTAGGTGCTAGAGGTCTGAATCCCAACAGGACCTCGGAATTCAATACCCGGGTAAATGGCTACGATCTATCCGCCGATGCTTTGGGATACCCGGAGACCTATTATACCCCTGCGGCAGAATCTTTGGAAAGGATCGAGGTGGTCCGTGGTGCGGCCTCCTTACAATATGGAACCCAATTTGGTGGGATGATCAACTTCGTTCACAAAACCGGGCCTGAGGATCAACCGTTTGAATTCACCACGCGGAATTCGATCGGAAGCTACGGGTTCTTCAATACCTTCAATAGTTTGGGTGGACACAAGGGTGGTCTTCGGTATTATGGGTATGCTCAATACAAGAAAGGAGATGGTTGGCGTCCTAATTCAGAATACGAGTATCGGGATATTTATGGTTCGGTGAGTTATGAGGTGGGACCCCGCCTTAAATTGGGTTTGGATATCACTTCCATGGCCTATTTGGCCCATCAACCCGGAGGTCTCACTGACCGACAATTTGAAGAGGACCCGACACAGAGCTTTCGGTCGAGGAATTGGTTTCGAGTGAATTGGAATATTCTGGCGTTTCATTTGGATCTCGACATGAATGAGAGTACCCATCTCAATTCACGGACCTTCGGGTTGTTTGCAGGCCGAGACGCTTTGGGGCTCCTCAGTAGGATCAATCGCATAGATGACCCCTCTTTGCCTCGTGACCTGATAATGGATGAATATGCCAATGTCGGGAATGAGACCCGATTGCTTCATCGGTACCAGATCAGTGAACAACCTCAAGCCCTTCTGACCGGGGTTCGGATTTATCGTGGGAATCTTCATCGGCAACAGGGATTGGCACCAAATGGCGAAGAGCCGGAATTTTCCTTTCAGAATCCCGACCGGTTAGAGGGTTCCGATTACCGCTTTCCGAGTACGAACCTGGCGTGGTTCACTGAAAATGTCTTTCACCTTTCCGAAAGATGGACCCTGACACCCGGAATTCGGTTCGAGTTCATCGATACCCGTTCGGATGGGTATTATCGTTTGATCCAGACCGATCAGGCAGGAAACATTCTTGTGGATGAAGTGGTCGATGACTCCAGAGAGGATCAACGGACCATATTTCTTGCTGGTATTGGAATGGGATACCACCCGGTGGAATTCGCAGAATTGTATTTCAATTTCTCCCAAAATTACCGGGCCATCAACTTCAATGATATGAGGGTGGTGAACCCTAACCAGAAAGTAGACCCTGACCTTCAGGACGAAAGAGGCTTCAACTTGGATATTGGATTTCGAGGAAACTGGAAAGGATGGGTGGATTGGGATGTGTCGGGCTTCCTGCTTCATTATGGAAATCGAATTGGAACAATACTGAAAGTGGATGAAGAATTACAGATTCCTATTCGATATCGTACCAATGTGGCTAGCAGCTACTCGGCAGGGATGGAGATCTTTGCCGAGGCCGATCTTTGGAAATTGATCAAGGAGGAGAAGACCGCGAACAGTTTACGTCTGTTCACCAATGTGGCGGTGATCAGGGCGAGGTATTATGACTCGGAGGAATCAGCGTTTGAAGGAAATCAGGTCGAATGGGTTCCGCCACTCAACATCAAAACAGGTCTCACTTTTGGTCGTGGAGGATTCCATGTACAGGGTTTATTCACCTTCGTCTCGGAGCACTTTACCGACGCTACCAATGCCGTCTATGATCCATACGCAGTTAGCGGGATCATTCCAACCTATTGGGTTTCGGATGTTTCGATGGGATTTGAATGGAAGGTCTGGACGATCGAGGCAAGTTGTAATAATGTGACCAATAACTCGTATTTCACCCGTCGTGCCGCAGGTTATCCCGGGCCAGGAATAATTCCGGCCAATCCAAGGACCTTCACATTGACCCTTGGCCTTACCCTATAAGAACCCATATCTCCACCCAAGTTTCAAATAGGTGAAGGGGAAGTCCTGGATCCCATAACCCAACTCGACCAAAAGGGTTAGGTTGTCATGGGTCCAACGATAGCCTGTTTCCAGGATCATAGGAGAATCTCCGTTCCCAATGTTCCCATGATACCCTCTGAACCCCAGATTGAATTGATGCTTTTTCCATCCATATCGCATACCCAACCCATAAAGCGGACCTTGATCCACCGCCGGGAGGGAATAGGTTTGGTACGAATTCCAGCCGGCCATAGCAAATGGTCGCAAGGTTCCAGAACCCACGATCAGGTCCTTTCCTACCGAAAGGTCAAGATGGTAGCCCAGAGCTTGCGTATTTCTGGAGAATTCTAACCCTTGGCCAGTGGGAATCTTTACTCCAGCCGTCATCAAGATCCCTGGTCTTGTTGAGGATTCGGTCAATACTTGGATCATGGTATGGAGATTCAGGTCACCCATAACCACCCCAGTAGTTCTATTTTCCCAGGTGTTCCGATCATCTCGGATGGACTCCGAGTAATGGAACCATTCTACAGGGATCCATTGGATCTCAAAGGCCATTCGACCCCCCAAAGGAGTATACTGGATCCGAAATTCTGGATTCAAGGTAAAGTCGCTGCTGGCGAAAAAGGAATTCAAAGTAAGGTCGACCTCGTTTCTCATTCTAAATGCACCCCATCGCAAGGGAGGGATCGGGAGTGCATTCGGACCCATGTGCGCGGAACTCAATTTTACAAAAGGTTCCCAGGGACCTGAACCAGGATACCCCGAAACCTTGGAGAATCGCTGATTTTGCCCATGAACGAACATGGAAAAGAGAATGAAAGGAACGAATCCCCATTTCATAGTGGAAAGGTATAGAGGAGCTTGGGATCGAT
>JAJLJK010000358.1:0-5336 GCA_033844885.1 Bacteroidota bacterium
CCCTGAAAAACTCCTTGGCGGAAGTGCAATAACCCTTGCCTGTTCCACGTAGTTTTGATTAAAATCCCAATCCATGAAACGCTTAGCGATCCTTTTCTTTTCGCTTGTCCTTTTGCAGAGTTGCGTGTCCTCCAAGGTTCACAAGGATCTTCAGGACCAATATTCGGAATGCCAGGATGAAAACTCCGCTCTGCGGAAGCAGAATGATGAATTTGAGACCGAACTCAAAGAAGCCCGGGCCAGGATCGATCGCCTGGAGAAGCTTCTGAACGAGATCGAGGTGGACACTACCCGAAAAGGTATTGCCATGCGGAGATTGGAAAAGAACTATGCTGACCTGAATCGCAGCTATGAGTTCCTTCTGAATAACAACAATACTCTCTTGGCAAATAATGCCAGAGAGAACAAGGCCCTATTGGAACGCCTTGAAGACCTACAAGAGCAATTGCAGGGACAGGAAGATTCTTTGCGTGAGGAAAGGACCCGATTGTCCCGCCTGAGTACCGAATTGGCAGCCCGCTCAAAACGAGTCGATGAATTGGAAGCAGCCATCGCCCGAAAGGACAGCATGGTCGGGTATATTCGGAAAAGTGTAAGTGATGCCCTGTTAGGATTTCAAGGAAAAGGATTGACCGTCGAAATGAAGAATGGTCGGGTATATGTTTCTCTTGAGAATAGCCTTTTGTTCCCTAGCGGATCCTGGACCGTAACCTCCAAGGGACAAGAGGCCCTTCAGGAGCTTTCAAAGGTCTTGGCGAATAATCCGGACATTCAGATCCTGGTAGAGGGGCACACCGATGATGATCCTTATCGGGGAAGCGGTCAGGTCTCGGACAATTGGGACCTTTCTGTGATGCGGGCCACCTCGGTTACGAAGATCCTGCTTGGAGGTGGAAGGGTCGATCCCAAGAGGATCACTGCTGCGGGTCGAGGGGAGTATGTCCCTCTGGCTCCCAATGATACCGCTGAGAATAAAGCCAAGAATCGCCGGACTGAGGTCATCCTTACGCCGAAGTTGGAGGAGCTGATGAAGGTCATCAACGAATAGGATGGCCAAAAGGATCGAAGGTATTCGAGTCGCTCTTGAGGAGTCTTCCGACCCCAGACGGAAAGAACACGCACCACGTTACTTTAAGTCTGGACCTGGTGAATATGCCGAAGGGGACCTTTTTCTAGGGGTTCCTGTTCCCGATCAAAGGGCCGTAGCCAAAGAATTTGGGCCGTCGATCACGCTCGAAGAATTGGGCGAATTGTTGCTCGATCCCATTCACGAGATGCGACTGACTGGAGTCTTTATCCTGGTCAATCGAATGAAAAAGGCGAAGTCCCGAGAGGATCAACGACCACTGGTCGATTTATACCTAGCCTCCTTGAAGGGGATCAATAATTGGGATCTGGTAGATTCTTCCGCTCCTCATATTTTGGGACCCTGGACCTTTGAAGAGGGGCAGGATATGCTGTATGATTTTGCCGGATCCGGCGATCTATGGAAACAGAGGATCGCCATTCTAACTACCCAGTTCTACATCAGAAAAGGATATTTTTCCACGACCCTTCATCTCGCCAAGATCCTTCTTCACCATCCCCATGATCTGATCCACAAAGCCGTGGGTTGGATGTTGCGTGAGGTGGGAGAAAAAGATCCAACGGTCGAGTATGAATTTTTGGATGAACATTATGCGGATATGCCCCGAACCATGCTTCGATATGCCATTGAGAAATTTCCCGAAAGGGATAGGCAAGAATATTTGAAGGGGCTGCGCTAAGTTTTTACAACCATTGGTTCCTGCGCATGTTAGGAGGTTGTCGAACCGATTAGATCGGAAAACACAATGGAGAACGAAATCATTCAGGGTTCCAGGCTTAAGGACATGCGCCGTTTCTTTGATTCGGGAGCCACTCGTTCATACGAATTCAGGAAGGAACAATTGAGAATCCTGAAAGCGGTGATCCAGAAGTATGAGCAAGAGGTGATCGAAGCATTGACCGCCGACTTCAGAAAACCACCGTTCGAGTCCTTCGCTACAGAGATCGGATTCGTTTACGAGGAGATCAATGTCGCCCTGAGAAATCTGAAAGGCTGGATGCGACACAAGAAGGTGGGATCACCTTTGCCCTTATTTCCCAGCTCCAGCAGGATATATTACGAGCCTTTTGGGGTCAGTCTGATCATTGCCCCATGGAACTATCCCTTCCAATTGGCGATCTCCCCTCTTGTCGCTTCGATCGCGGCAGGAAATGTTTCTCTGGTAAAACCTTCAGAGTTGACTCCCAGCACAGCTGCAGTCATTGAAAAGATCATGAACGAGGCCTTTGCTCCCGAATTCATATCGGTTCTCCAGGGGGATGGCGCAGTGGTCATTCCGGCAGCGATGGAGGGATTCCGTTTCGATCATATTTTCTTTACCGGCAGCACAGAGGTCGGAAAGAAGATCGCCAAGGCCGCTGCGGAGAAGTTGATTCCCAACGTCCTTGAATTGGGAGGCAAAAGCCCCGCGATCGTTGACTCAACCGCAGATTTGAAAGTTACCGCCAGACGGATCGCCTGGGGAAAATGGGTCAACGCGGGCCAAACTTGTGTCGCCCCTGATTACCTTCTTGTGGATCGACAGATCAAGGATCGTTTTCAGCGTGAATTGGTCCTCGCCATTCGTGAGTTCTATGGTGAGGATCCACAGAAAAGCCCACATTTTGCCAGGATCATCCATAAAAAACACCTTGGAAGGTTAAGAGACCTGCTCAAAGGTGCCACCTTGATCTCAGGAGGACAGATCCATGAGGAGGACCTGTATCTTGCTCCCACGCTTGTCGAAGTGCCGGATATGGATCATCCCCTAATGAAGGAAGAGATCTTTGGCCCCATTCTTCCTATCATTCCCTTTGAGGATTTCGATGATCTGAAGGCCGTTATCAGAAAGAATCCCAACCCCTTGAGCCTTTACCTCTTTTCCAGGCGGAAGTCCTTTCAAGCCAAGATCACCGAAGAGATCGGATTTGGAGGAGGTGCGATCAATAATACCCTGGTCCATCTGGCCAACCCTGAATTGCCATTTGGTGGAGTGGGGCCGAGTGGAATGGGTCGATACCACGGTGAATTCGGGTTTCACGCCTTTTCGCACATCAAAGCCATGGTGAAGACCGGGATATGGTTCGATCTAAAGTTGAAATATCCTCCATACGGAGATCGGGCCTTGAAGTTGATGCGACTCCTATTCAGATGACCCTCCCAAGAAGGTGGTTGATCTCTTTTCGAATATTGAGAAGATCGTGAAGATGTTCGAAGGTCGCTTCCCTTTCTTCCGGACCAACCTCGCCCGTTTTGAGTTTTTCTTGAAGATCACGGATCATGGACATCACCTTGGTCTCTTTGAATCGGTATAGAGCCTCACTGGCGAACCTTTCCAACTTTTCCTCTCTTGGGATTATGTGAATGTCCTTTCTTTTCCAATCGCTCAACTGGTATTTCTCGGTCATCAGATCCGAGGCTAACTGGGCGAGTTCATTGTCTTCAGAACGGGAGAAATCCTGGCCTTTTGGGTAGTCCTTGCCTTCTAGGTAGGCTTGCGCAAATTGAGAATAGATCCTTGCAAATTTGGGGTTTGAAAACTCGAATTCCTCATCCGATTCAATGTCTGCCACCACGAATTTCGCCAGCAGGAGTTTTTCAGGTTCTTTTTCCGGGTCCTCGTTATCTGGGAAGACCAATTCGTGGTCCCCATAATTCAATAAGAGCCAAACGATAGCTCTTTCTTGTTCGTAATGCTCTTTCCCTTCTGTAGCCTTTTGCAAGGTCCCAACATCCTCAGGAGTCGTTTTGGTATCCGTATGGACCACCTCCATCCTTCGGTCTGGTGTCGGTCGTTTCTTCGACTTTTCTTCTTCGTGTTTCTTTCGAAGGATGGCTAGTTCACTGAATAGGACCTTTTCCTCCATATCCATGATCCGAGAGCACTCACGGATGTAGACATCACGAGTAATGGGATCAGGGATTAGAGCGATGCTCCCAACGATATCCCGAATGACTCCGGCCCGTTTGATGGGGTCCCCTTGAGTACCCTCCATCAGGAGACTGGTCTTGAATTGGATGAAGTCCTTTTGATTCTTCTCAATGAAATCTTTTAGTTCATCCGGTTCACGCGACCGGGCGAAACTATCCGGGTCCTCTCCATCGGGAAACAAAAGAACCTTGACATTCATTCCCTCTTCGAGAACCATATCGATCCCCCTGAAAGAGGCCTTGATACCTGCCGGATCCCCATCATAGAGGATGGTTATGTTCGGGGTCAGTCTCTTGATCAGACTGATCTGTTCAACGGTAAGGGATGTTCCCGAGCTGGATACCACATTCTGGATCCCCGCTTGATGCATGCTTATGACATCCGTATACCCCTCGACCAACAAGCAATTGTCGAGGCGAATGACCTCTTTCTTTGCCTGATGGAGTCCATACAGGACCCGGCTTTTATGATAGATCGGGGATTCTGGAGAGTTCAGATATTTCGCGGTCTTGACATCCGACCGGAGGATCCGCCCCCCAAAGCCGATCACACGACCTGAAAGCGAATGGATCGGAAAGATCACCCTCTCCCTGAACCGATCCAGCCAACCGCCATTTTCCCTTTTGATGCCCAGACCGGATTGTTCCAGATAGACCGGAGAATAGCCTTTTTCGAGTGCAAATGAGCAGAAAGCATCCCTTTGTGAAGGAGAGTATCCCAATTGGAAATCGTTGATGCTCTTCTCGGTAAACCCTCTTTCCTTTAAGTAACTCAAGCCGATATTCACACCTTCTTCGGTTTTTCTGAGCTGGTCAGCGAAGAATTCTGAGGCGAATTGACTGATGATAAAGAGACTTTCACGCTCTGAGGCTTGTTTGGCCTGTTCTGGGGTCTGATCCTCTTCTTCGATCTCAATGCCATATTTCCGAGCCAGAAATCTCAGCGCCTCGGGATAGGTATATTGCTCGTGCTCCATCAGGAACGAGACCACATTACCCCCTTTTCCGGAGCTGAAATCCTTGAAGATCTGTTTGGCAGGAGACACGTAAAACGAAGGAGTCTTTTCGTTGGTGAAGGGGCTGAGACCCTTGTAGTTGCTTCCTGATTTCTTCAGATTCACGAACTCACCGATCACCTCCTCAATTCGGGCGGTCTCAAATATGATATCTATGGTCTCTCTGGCAATTCGTGACATAAAACAAATGTACTAAGGTCAACGCATAAAAAAACCCCGATAATTCGGGGTTCCTTGAATTGTTCGATCCGCGATCACGAGTTGTGAACGTGGACATCCATTTGAGGGAATGGAATGCTGAGGCCTTCTTTGGCGAATTCCTC
>JAJLJK010000359.1:0-1725 GCA_033844885.1 Bacteroidota bacterium
TTTGAAGAGGATTCCACCATTCTGGACGATGAAAAGGTGAAGGTGGACATCTGGTCCTGGAAAGATGACCTCATACAACCCATGCAGCTGAAGAACAAGAGCAGGGAGTTGGAAAGAGGATTTTGGGCCTCTGTGGATAACAAGGTAAAAAGATTGACCCCTCTGGAGAATGAGAACCTTGAGATCGCAGGGTTCGATCTTGATCACCTAACCGAGTGGCTTCCTGCCTACGACGAGACCCCTTACAGAAAGCGATTGTCTTGGGATTATCCCACCTACAACGATCTCTATGTAGTCTCCTCACGTACAGGAAAGGCACGAAAGATCACAGAGAGGGTGCAGGCCAGACCACAGGTTAGTCCCGGAGGAAAATATGTCTACTGGTATGACAATGTCCTTCAACAATGGAAGATTCAGGATATCGATGGAGGGGAGATCCGCGTCCTATCAATGAAGATCCCACACCCAGTCTATGATGTGGAGAATGATATTCCTGCGCCCGCCTACCCTTACGGAATTTCGGGCTGGGCCCAGAAAGACCGATTCGTTTTGATCTATGATCGATTTGATATTTGGAAAGTGGATCCATCGAATTTGAAGGCGGTTCCCTTGACCCATGGTCGGGATGAAAATGGGAAGACCCAATACCGCAGGGTGGATTTGGATCGCGAGGATCCCTTCCTGAAAAAGGACAAGTGGTTACTTCTAGGGTTCAATGAGGGAACCAAGGAACAGCGTTTGGTATGGATGGATCCAAATAATGGGGATATGACCCTTTGGGATCAGGGAGAAATGCGTTACAGAACCATATTGAAGGTCAAGGATGAAGATGTCTTCATCATCCGCAAAGAGAACTTTGTATCCTATCCCGAGATCTATGTCGCTAGTGGGCCAAAGGAAGAATTGAAAAAGCTATCGATCACAAATCCTCAACAAGCAGAATTCAACTGGGGTACCGCAGAAAAGGTCACCTGGACCGCGTTTGATGGAACCCCTCTGGAGGGTTTGCTCTATAAACCCGAAGATTTCGATCCCAACAAGAAATATCCGATGATGGTCTATTTCTACGAGACCTACTCTGATAATCTCCATGTCCATTACACGCCCCGGCCCAGTGCCTCGGTGATCAATTTTCCATTATTCGTCAGTAACGGTTACCTGATCTTTGTCCCTGATATCGTTTACAAGGTTGGTGAACCCGGCCCAAGTGCCTATAACTGTATCGTTTCAGGAACCCGCGAAATGATGAGACATTCATGGGTAGATAGTACCCGTATTGGGATCCAGGGGCAAAGTTGGGGGGGCTATCAGGTGGCCTATCTCGTGACTCAGACCGACCTCTATGCCGCTGCCATGGCTGGGGCTCCGGTGAGTAACATGCTAAGTGCCTATGGAGGGATCCGTTGGGGTTCAGGAATGAGTCGGGAATTTCAATATGAAAAGACCCAAAGCCGACTGGGAACCACTCCATGGGAAAACCTTGATGTCTATCTGGAGAACTCTCCTGTCGTTTACGCTGATCAGGTGAACACCCCTCTTTTGATCATGCACAATGACAATGATGGGGCTGTGCCCTGGTATCAAGGGATTGAATATTTCATGGCTCTTCGCCGTCTCCATAAACCCGCCTGGATGCTGGTCTACAATAATGAGGAACACAATCTCATGTTGGATCACAACCGAAAGGATTTGAGTCGGCGGATGTCTCAATTCTTTGACCACTAT
>JAJLJK010000360.1:0-6373 GCA_033844885.1 Bacteroidota bacterium
AGCCTCCGCAGGACGTGGATGCTGAGGGATGGCCTGCTCACATACCTTGTATGTGATTAGCGTAATCTGCTATCGCATGATTACGCGGCAAGCGCGTAGTTATTCTCGCCAATTATAAAGTGACACATTGTATTAAAGAGCGTCATTGCCATAGCTCTGCATGCTTACAAGTAGCCTCATCTTGCTGTCAAAACCAGTCAGCCCCTGTAATTTCAGCCTACAAAGGTAGACTATAATATTCTACACAAGAATCCTGCCGAAAGGCGGTTTTTGCTAATTTGCCTGCCTAAACCCGCAAAAAGAACCTGAACATGAGACGTATCTTCCTACTCTCTGCCATACTGGCATTGCCCCTCTTGTCATTTGCCCAGTTTAACCTAAAGCCTCACCTGGGGGGTAATTATGGACAACTTCAGGGTAATGTCATTTCATCCACCTTTCGAAGTAAACCTGGTTACCAATTGGGATTGGATGTTTCTTATGGCTACCGATTCTATGTGGAGGCAGGGCTGGAGTATACTTATATTCCAACCGAGGTCACCGTCATCAATGGACCGACCTTTGACCTGTCCGCATCCGCCATCCGCATTCCCCTTTTGGTCGGATTTCGGTTCTTTGACAATGAGGACTTCAATATCCGGTTGTGGGGAGGGGCATCCACCTCATATGTGATGAATGTGAATGGTTTCGAACTGATCACCAAGGATGATATCAATTCGCCCATCTGGGGTGTGACGGCCGGTGTGGGAGTGGATTACCAGGATTTTTATCTGGAGGCCGGATATGAGATAGGAGTGAGTCGTGTTTTCGATAAATCCGTTGATCCAAATGGGGTCAAGAATAATGTTGTCTACGTGAATCTCGGTTATTATATCTTCCGATATCACTGATCTTTCCTTTTAAGTATTTCAACCCCGCCAATGCGGGGTTTCTTTTTTCCGGTCCATTCTCTGTATCTTGGTTCACCCTAACCCAACAGCTCATGAAACTTGGCATCATTCGAGAAGGAAAGACCCCACCTGATAAGCGCGTTCCGCTGACTCCTCCCCAATGTGTCACCTTAAAGGAGCGATTTCCCGAATTAGATCTTGTGGTTCAAGAAAGTCCCATTCGGACCTTTCACGATGAAGATTACCGAGACCACAGCATCCCTGTGGTTCCATCGCTTGATGACCGTGATATCATCATGGGAGTGAAGGAAGTTCCCTTGGATATGCTGATCCCCGAAAAGACCTATTTCTTCTTCTCACATACCATCAAGGAACAACCCTACAATCGGAAACTTCTTCAGGAGATCCTAAAGAAGAATATTCGACTGGTGGATTGGGAGTGCTTGAGAAATGAGAGGGGATATCGCATTATTGGCTTTGGCCGCTATGCAGGAGTGGTGGGTGCTTATAATGGATTCCGCACCTGGGGTTTGCGCTACGGTGGGTTTGACCTAAAACCTCCTCACCTATGTCATGATCATGCAGAACTCCTTCAACAGCTAAAGAAGGTCAACCTCACGCCGATCAAGATCCTTCTGACAGGACGCGGTCGTGTGGCACACGGTGCATTGGAGATCCTGGAGGCTTTGAAGATCCGAAAGGTCACCCCGGATGATTTCCTGAAAAAGACCTTTGATGAACCAGTTTTTTGCAATATCTGTATCGAGGATTATATCAAGCACCCGAGTGGAGAACCCATGGTTCCAGCTCATTTCCACCTTCATCCCGAACAATACGAATCGGATTTTTACAAATTCGCCAGGGTGACGGACATGCTGATCACGGGACATTTCTATGCAGAAGGTGCTCCATATTTCTACACTCGTGAAGATGCTCGAAAAGCCGATTTCAGGATTCGTGTGGTCGCCGATATTTCCTGCGATATCGATGGCCCCGTAGCGTCTACCATTCGGCCAAGTACCATCGAGGACCCGATCTACGGATATGACCCCATCACCGAAAAGGAAACGGATTTCAGAAATGAAAATGCCATCGCCGTCATGGCCGTTGACAATTTACCTTGTGAACTCCCCCGGGATGCTTCCAGGGATTTCGGCAACGAGATCATTTCCAGTGTGATCCCAGAGATCATGAAAGGAGATCCCCGAGGGATCATTCGAAATGCAACCATCACCGAAGCGGGGAAACTGACTCCTACGTATTCGTATTTACAAGACTATGTGGATGGGAAGTAGATCTCAGACCTCCGAATGACGAAAGCAGCTTGTCAGGTGATCATTCACCAATCCACATGCCTGCATATGGGCATATAGGGTAGTGGAGCCCAGGAATTTGAATCCACGCTTCTTCATGTCCTTTGCCAGGGCATCACTTTCTGGGGTGGTAGCCGGAACCTCTTTCATCGAACGAAAGTGATTGACCATGGGTCTATCACCTACAAAGGACCAGATATATTCTGAGAAGGATCCAAACTCCTCACAGATCTCAATGAATCGCTTGGCATTGTTGACCGCAGCCTCCACCTTGGCCCTGTTTCTGATGATCCCATCATTGTTCATCAAGGACTCAATCTTTTCCGGTCCAAATTCGGCCACTTTCGTGGGATCGAAATCAGCGAAAGCGATTCTGTAATTTTCACGTCTCTTCAGGATAGTGGCCCAACTTAAACCTGCCTGTGCACTTTCCAGCACCAGGAATTCAAATTGTTTACGATCATCGTGTACGGGAACCCCCCACTCCGTATCATGGTAAGCTACATACTCCTCGAAACCCAGGCACCATGGGCATCTTTCCCAATCCCGATCTGCCATTTTCATCGAATCAAAGTGATCCTTCCGTTCTCGAATACCTTATGACCGTCAAATCCCTTTGCCTTTAAGTGAAAGACATAGACCCCAATGGGTAATTCCGTTCCCGACATATCTCGTCCATCCCAGGCGATCCTCGGGTCGGTGGTCTCAAAGACAATTCGTCCCCATCGATCCTGAATGACCATATCGAATTGTTCGAAACTCAATCCGACGATCTCGAATCGGTCGTTCACACCGTCATCATTCGGAGAGAACGAATTTGGAATATATAATCGTCGTGGGAAATAGCTGCAAGCTTCATTCGATTTACTCGAATGGATCCCATTGTTTCTTTTTGCCACGAGGTAATAACAAACCTGACCCCGACCTTCATTCGGGACCTCCACATCTTCGTAGATGGTATCGAAAGGACCTACCTCTGTAAGAAGACGGAAATTGGTATCCCCGATCGATCGATGGATCTGGTATTTCTGTACCCCGTCTGACCATTCAACGTAAGGTTCCCATATCAGGACCATTCCAAGTTCATTATCAGAGATCACCTTGAGTAAAATGCTTCTTCCCAGATTACTCGTATCGGTTGATTTTCCACAGTTGTCCTCCATTCGAAGACGATAAGTGTAAGCGTTGAGGTCCACATCCACCGAAAGATCCCTGAATCCAGTTTGCGTGGTCTGAACATAACCCAGATCCCAGAAGCCGTCGTTCACCTTTCGGTCGATGATATAGGTTCTGAAATTGGGCCAACTCGTAGGCTCCCAATTGAGATCGATATCCCGGTCATCGACCACCGAAACCTGAAATAATTCGGGAGCGGATATGGGGAAGTCATATTGAGGCCTCA
The DNA here is from genome assembly GCA_033844885.1 of Bacteroidota bacterium. GTDB lineage: Bacteria > Bacteroidota > Bacteroidia > Flavobacteriales > Schleiferiaceae > JAJLJK01. The sequence continues at coordinate 3,606 of JAJLJK010000360.1, forward strand.
AACGGATGATGTTACTTCTGGAGATCAGGCTTGCGCCGGATGGATGGATCGCATGGATCTCAAAGGCATAGATGGTGTCGCATAGACCTGCAAAGGTAAAAGTGGTGTCCATTCCAAGGACGGTGCCGCCCAACACCCATACAGAGCCACCCTTGACCTGATAATAGACGTCATATCGATCCACAGAGGGCCATCCCCCGTAAGGGGTCCAATTCAACTGTATAGAGCCCAATGAAGGACTGTTTCCGGTAAGGAAAACGGAAGAATGGCGAATCGACGGTTCGGTGACGGTTCCGCAAAGATCCGTCACGATCAACCGATAATCATATGGGCCACTATTGACATTCACATTTTGATCCACAAACCCACTGAGGGTTGGGTCTTGACTGGTCAGAACCGGGACGAATCCTGTTCCATTATCTCTCTCGAGAACAAAGGATTCAAACTTGGGTCCCTGATTGGGGGTCCATTGAACATGGAGGTTATTTCCCGAAACCGAGATCACATCCAACCCTGCATTGACAGGGGGTAGGGTATCCCAAACAAATAGGGCATTCGGAATGAAGAGGCTGTCTGAACACCCATTATCCGATGTCACTTTCAGACTAACCCAATAAGTTCCTGGGGAACTCGCAGAAAATTGAGGGTTTTGAAGATTGGATGATGGAAACCCAGCTGTGGTATCGCCAAATGTCCAATTCCAACTCAGAATCGAATTGGTGCCATTCAATAGGCTGGTATCCTGGAATTGAAAGGTGTTTCCTTCGAAGCAAAGACTGTCATCCAATACGACAAACCCTGCAATGGGACTCGGATCCACTGTGACGAATTGCGTGAGGAAAGTGTCAGCCACACAACCAAAAGGTGAATAGACCCGATAATGGAGGTCAAACGTGCCAGCACCTTGGAAGGTGTGATTGAAGGTGGGATGAAAGATACTATCCACGGTACCATCTCCATAATCCAGGACAAAGGTAGATGGGGTATCAGCGTGAATGGATTGATCGAGGAATGTGAAATCAAAAGGTTGACAGCCGGTGCGAACAGGAGCCTGAAAGGCAATATCAGGCGGAGGATAGACCACGATCCTTTGCTTGAGAACGATCGGGTTTGGACAACTCACACTTAGCGTGTAAAGAGTGGGCTCATAGACCACTGAATCTGCTGTGGAGTTGGGAGGGAAAACAAAGGTGTGCTGGAAGGGCGATCCCATGGGATACGTTCCCAAGGTCTGGATGGGACTGCCATCCCCGAAGTCGAAGATGAGTGAATCAATATTGGAAGAAGTGTCCTGGAAGGCTACGGTCAAAGGGGTGCACCCCTTATTTGGAGAAACCGCAAAGTATCGCGGAAGAGGCCCTCCCACCGAAACCCGAGTCCAAGTACTGTCGGTACAGCCATCCTCGGTCCGAGCTACACAACTTACGGTGTATCCTCCGCTGACAATGAAGAAGGTCACCGAATCTGTAGGTGCCTTGGTTTTTACGTGAACATTATTCAGTCCGAACCCATTGATCGTCCAGTCATATTCGACGGCATGTGGGGCTGTAGAACGGAAAAGAATGGGGGCAGGACCACAGTTCACGAACGTATCTGAAACCGATAGAGAGGAAGTGAACGAGTACACATTGACCGAGGTCATGGCTGTATCCGAGCAGCCATTTCCATTCGTGATCTGTTGAACAATGGAATAATTTCCGGCCGCATTGAAACTTATGACTGGATCCTTTGCGGTCGCTGATGGGCTGAAGGTTCCACCCGCCGGAATGGTTGACCAGACGAATGTACTCGAAGAGTCCGCATTCACTACCGAAGTGTCGAGGATCTGAACTGAAGAACCTACACAGATATCCCTCAGTGGAAGGATACTCTCGGCTTTCACACCCACACAAAAGGTGTCACTGACAAAGGTGTAAGTACAACCAGTTTGAGTAGTCAATTGGACAGTGGCAACGAAACACCCTGGTTCGGTAAATGTTGTGGGGCAGGTCGAATTGAAGGGGCTACTCATCAAGACGCCATTGGACGGGGTTACCGACCATTGGAAATTCCAATTCGGAAAACTGGGCGCCGGTGGATAAACGCTTATGGAATCCAATTGAAAGGTGTGGCTGAAAGGACCGTTCTGTAAACAGGCTCCAGAGACCGGGGCCTGAACCACAGCCTGGATCCCGGACACTTCCAGGTAATTATTCACCATTAGCGTATCCACGCAACCCGGTCCATTCGAAACGATAAACCGGACCCCATAAGAACCAGGTTTGGAGATCGATATATTGGGGTATTGGTTATTGTAGGCCGCGACCTGATTACCATTCCCATCGAGTATCTCCCATCGATATCGATATCCATCGATATGATCGGTCAGGTTAAAGGGTTGCATATTGAATGTAGCGGGAGAACATTGGATCGGTGGACCCTGTGTTGCAAGAAGCGCCATTGGATTTCCGATCACCACAAATCGATTCGCAATGGCCGTATGACTACAACCTGTCACGGTATTGGTGATCGTCAACTCGACCCTAAAAGAACCTCCATACGTGTAAGTAAAGGACGGAACCTTGGCCGTATCGGTTCCGATCACATTTCCAAGGGTATCATAGAAGGTCCACTGATATAGGTTCTGTCCGACCTGAGGTAGAATGCTGTTATCATAAAATGTGACCGTGTGGGGTGGAGCACAGGCCAGTCGGTTGGTGTTCTGCGGATCAAGGATGGCTTTGGGCCCTGGAACCGTGATGGCTTGTTGTAGGACGATCGAATCTTCA
>JAJLJK010000361.1:0-10360 GCA_033844885.1 Bacteroidota bacterium
ACCAGATAATTATCCCCTCCTTTCGCTGAGAGGATGGGGACCACCCCTGAGATCTGAAAATATCCCCAAGAGGTCGTCCTGTCCATCCTGAAGGCAATATCCGGAAGGATCTTGGAGGCCTCAATGTTGAAAGAATCGGGGATGACCACATCGGGGATCAAATACTCGAGACTTATCGCCACGTTCATTCCAAATAATCTTTCAGAGGGAGTGAATCGGATCTGAGGAGACCGAACCGTGATCGAACCACTCGGGTTATTGAAATCCACTGTGGCCGGAAGAGCCCGCACCTGAGAGAACAAACTCCAGGTCTGTCCGAAAAGAAACTTCGAATATTGACCATAGGCGTGGCGGATCCGATATCCGTTCGGTCCGGCGAAATCCGTTTCCAATCGAACAAAAACCTCCTGACCTTTTCCGATCTGACGGGTGATCTCGAATCCTAGTCTGGTTTGATTCAATCCATTGTAATAACTCGGGGACAACCCTTTACTCTCCCGATCCAACTCGGTGGTTCGGTACCCATTTTTGGATGGCATCGGCTGGTCGTCATACACTACAAGATATCTTACAGACCCCAATATCCTTAGCTGCATCTTCTTGTCGTGAGTTAGGATGAAAAGGCCTCGATTCTGCGCAATGTCCAAGGGTGCATCCTCAACTACCCTGTTGGTATCGGTGGCTACTCCAGTGGTTTGGGTCGTTCTAGAACTGACAACCTTTTTGGGGTCTTCCGTCTGCCCTACGGATCGAAAGGAAAGAAGAAGAAAAATGATCAGACATCCCTGCCATATTGATCCTGAATTCATCCCGGATCGGAATCTCCCATCAGTTCGATTTTGCCCAAGGATTTTTCCAGATCTCGAGACACTCATAAAAGCGTGGGAATTGACCTACATCAATATAGGAAGAATACCTAAAAAGTTATCATTACGATTCCTCAGGAGGGAAAATCCATCTTCAGTTAAAGTGAAGGATCACCTTTTAACCAAACTTTATGATAGTAGAAATTGCACGGGGAGCGAACTTGGTATAATTTCGCAGTCCAAATGAAGCGTTTTCTCCAGAGACAATTCCCGACGATCATCCTGATCCTTACTGGCCTTCTGGGTTCTTTCCAGATCGCCGGAGCGAAAAAGGTGACGTCCCTGCCTGTCGATCTTTACGACACGGCACCGTCTTCTGCGCTTTTCAATGAATTCAGGGAGAATTCATCGGATGAGGGTCTTCGCCTATCCAAAGGGGAATTCACCCCTGTGGATCTGGAAGTTCTTTTTGTCGAGGAAGAGGAGGAAAGTCATTTCGGGCGAACACTTTCTCAAGGAGATGACAATGGCCCTGAAGGCCCAGTCCTCATCTCTCTTGATTACCAACTTCTTGAACTGAACAACAACAGACCTCACTTTGATGGTCTTTGTTTCCTGCCGTATTTCAGGCGTCACCTCCTCTTCGAGGTCTTTCGAAATTAGCACCTTTTTACGGGCGTTTCGCCCAATTACCGTTTCTCGCGGATAGGGTCCCCTAAGTCCTATCTGGGGTTGGTCTCTTATGATCATCCTACATCTACCTGAGAAACACACCTGTCACCATTTCACATCGGTTAAATACCAAAACATTATGAGGCGATCACTCATGATCATGAGTGTGTGTGCATTGTTCGTACACACTAGTTGTCAATCCAAAAAAGAAACCAGGGAGGAAGAAGTCAAATTCCTGGTTACCAGCCCCGTGCGGATGGACACCTCTAAAACAGAGGAATACGTCTGCCAGATCCGTTCCATCAGCCATATTGAGCTCAGGGCCCAGGAGCGCGGTTACCTTCAGAAGATCTACATCGATGAGGGCCAAAACGTAAAAGCGGGACAGCCGCTTTTCAAGATCATGCCCAACATCTACGAAGCCGAGCGGCAAAGAGCAGCAGCAGAGGCCAACTTTGCAGAGATCGAATATCAGAACACCAAGCGGCTTGCAGATAGCGATGTTGTCGCCCCTAATGAGCTTGCCATGGCCAAGGCCAAGTACGATAAGGCTCAGGCCGAATTGGAACTTGCCCAGGTGCACTTGCAATTCACCGAATTGAGAGCCCCTTTTGATGGGATCATCGACCGTTTCCACGTCCGGCTGGGAAGCCTTGTGGACGAAGGGGACCTGCTCACAACCCTGTCAGATAACAGCAAAATGTGGGTGTACTTCAACGTTCCAGAGGCCGAGTATCTCGAGTACATGCAGAAGTCCAAAAGGGACACCAACTTTCATGTCCACCTGCAAATGGCCAATAACAAGCTCTTTAAGTTCCCGGGTGTCGTGGAGACCATCGAAGCGGACTTCAACAACGAAACCGGAAACATTCCATTTCGTGCCACATTCCCAAATCCCGAAGGCCTTCTTCGACACGGTCAGACAGGGAATATCCTGATGGAAGTACCCTTGGAGAATGTTCTTGTCATCCCTCAAAAATGCACCTATGAGGTCCTGGACAAGAAATTCGTTTACGTGATCGATAAGGAGGGAACCGTTCATGCCAAAGAGATCACTGTGGGTCTTGATCTCGAGGATCTCTTCGTTGTCACGGACGGTTTGACCGAAGATGACATGATCCTGCTGGAAGGATTGAGAAAGGTCCGAAACGGGGATGAGATCGAATATGAGTTCGAAGAACCCCTAAAGGCTATCTCTGAATTGAAATTACCGGCCGAGTGATAACTCCAAAAAGATCGAACCATGTTCACTAAGTTCATCCACAGGCCGGTTCTGGCGATCTCGATCTCCCTTGTGATCATTTTCATGGGGGTTCTCGCGATCAACACCCTGCCTATCTCACAGTTCCCCTCCATTGCGCCTCCACAGGTCAATGTCAGCATTGCCTATCCGGGAGCCAGCGCAAAGGTGTTGGTGAATTCCGTTCTGATCCCCATGGAAAGGGCGATCAACGGGGTTCCGGGAATGAAATATATGACCTCTGACGCCACCAGTGCGGGTGAGGCAACCATACAGGTGGTATTTCACCTGGGAACCGACCCGAATCAGGCGGTCGTCAACATCAATAACCGGATCGCTCAGATCACAAACCGACTTCCACCCCTTGTTCAAAGAGAGGGGATCATCGTTAGCCGAACCCAGCCGAACATGTTGATGTATGTCAACCTGTTCAGTACGGACAAGAACGCGGACGAAAAGTTCCTCTACAACTTTGCGGGTGTACACCTGCTACCCGAATTAAAGCGGGTGAACGGGGTGGGTCAGGCCCGGATCCTGGGAAGCCGTCAGTATGCCATGCGAGTCTGGCTGAACCCTGATCGAATGCGGGCATACAACGTATCAACCGAAGAGGTGATGGAAGCCCTTGCTGAGCAAAGTGTCATTGGCTCCCCCGGACGGATCGGCCGAAGTTCCGGTAAACGATCCCAATCCCTTGAGTATGTACTCACCTATCAGGGAAGATACAATGAGCCGGAGCAGTATGGGAATATCATCATTCGGGCCAACCCGGAAGGGGAGATCCTCAAACTCAAGGATGTCGCCAAAGTGGAATTGGGGAGCGAGTTCTACGATATCTACTCCAATATTGACAACCACCCTTCGGCTGCCATAGTTCTCAAACAGAATTACGGAACCAATGCCAGTGTGGTCATCGAGCAGGTAAAGGAAAAACTGGAAGAGATCAAGCACAACTCCTTTCCACCCGGGATGGATTATGAGATCAGCTATGACGTCTCCGGATTCCTTGACGCATCGATCGAAAAGGTGGTCCATACCTTGGGCGAGGCCTTTGTACTTGTTGCATTGGTCGTCTTTATCTTCCTCGGAGACTGGAGGTCCACCCTCATCCCAACGCTAGCTGTTCCGGTCTCGCTGATCGGAACCTTCATGGTCATGCAGATGTTTGGTCTGTCGATCAACCTGATCACCCTCTTTGCCCTTGTTCTGGCGATCGGTATCGTTGTAGATGATGCGATCGTGGTGGTCGAGGCGGTTCACGCCAAGATGGCTGAAGAGAACGTATCACCTTATAAGGCGGTTCAGTTGGTTCTTCGAGAGATCAGTGGTGCGGTGATCGCGATCACTATGTTGATGGCGGCCGTATTCATTCCGGTAGCCTTCATGTCCGGACCAGTAGGGATCTTCTACCGCCAGTTCTCCATCACCATGGCCACGGCGATCATCCTGTCAGGGGTCGTGGCATTGACCCTAACGCCTGTGTTGAGTGCCATGATCCTAAAGAACACTCATGGTCATCATCGCAGTCGAAATCCGATCAACCGATTCCTGGATGGGTTCAATGAGCGGTTTGAAAAGCTCACCGGAAGATATGCAGGACTCCTAAAACTCATCGTTCACCGTCGTGTGGTCACCTTTGCCATCCTTCTCGCTTTTGGCGGGGGTATTCTGGGAATGGTCAGCAGCCTCCCCTCCGGTTTCATTCCGGCAGAGGACCAGGGAATGATCTATGCGATCATTCAAACACCTCCGGGAGCCACTCTGGAACGGACCAATCACGTTTCTCGCCAACTTCAACAGATCGCAGAGGACGTGGATGGGATCGAATCGGTCTCCGCTCTTGCGGGATATGAGGTCCTTACCGAAGGTCGGGGTTCCAATGCAGGAACGTGTTTGATCAACCTGAAGAATTGGTCTCAAAGAGAACATACGGCGGAAGAGATCATCGAGGAACTGGAAGAAAAGACCCGGGATCTAGGTGCTACCATCGAATTCTTTCAACCGCCCGCTGTACCTGGTTATGGAGCGGCCGGTGGATTTGCCCTTCGCCTGCTGGACAAGACCAATAGTGGCGATTACAAGGCTTTTGAAAAAGTGAATGACGAGTTCATGGATGCGCTTTATAAGCGCAAGGAATTGACGGGAGTATTCACCTTCTTTGCCGCGAATTACCCACAGTATGAGTTGGAGATCGACAACAAGATCGCCATGCAAAAAGGGGTGTCCATTGGGAAGGCCATGGATAACCTTTCCATACTAATCGGCAGTACCTACGAACAGGGATTCATCAAGTTCGGTCAGTTCTACAAGGTCTATGTTCAATCCGGTCCCGAGTTCAGAAAACTCCCTGAAGATGTCCTTCGACTCTACGTGAAGAACGACCATGGGGAAATGGTTCCTTACTCTTCCTTCATGAAGATCAACAAGACGCAGGGAATGAACGAGATCACCCGATATAACATGTATACCTCTGCATCGATCAATGGATCTCCTGCAAAGGGATACAGTTCGGGAGAGGCCATCAAGGCCATCCAGGAAGTGGCCGACCAGGTGCTTCCCCGTGGATACGACATCGACTGGGCTGGTCTGGCAAAAGACGAGGTATCCAGAGGAAATGAATCCCTTTACATCTTCCTGATCGTACTTGGGTTCGTCTATCTGGTCCTCGCCGCACAGTATGAGAGTTTCATCCTTCCCCTTTCGGTCATCTTCTCCCTTCCGGCAGGGATCTTCGGATCCTTCATGCTTCTGAAGCTCATGGGACTTGCCAATGACATCTATGCACAGGTCGGACTTGTCATGTTGGTCGGTCTTTTGGGCAAGAATGCGGTTCTGATCGTGGAATTCGCGGTCCAGAAACACCAGCAGGGAGCCACCATACTCGAGTCTGCCATAGAAGGGGCTCGGGTCCGATTCAGGCCTATCCTCATGACCTCCTTTGCTTTTATTGCAGGTTTGATCCCATTGGTGGTGGCCACCGGACCGGGTGCCATCGGAAACCGAACAATTGGCTCCTCTGCCCTTGGCGGGATGCTATTCGGTACCATTTTCGGTGTGATCATTGTCCCCGGACTGTACTACATCTTCGGACGTTTGGCCGAAGGAAAACAGCTGATCAAAGATGAAGACGATAGTCCATTCACAGAACACATAGGTCAAGATGATTAAAAGAATGAATTATAAGATTCTGGGGGCGGTTCTCATCGTTCTTACTTTTTCGGCATGTAAGACGCCGGATCTCGGAAAGATGGAACCCAATCAGGTTACCCCCGAAACCTTCAATGGTTCGATGGACTCTACGAACTCTGCCCAACTGAAATGGAGAGAGTTCTTTACAGATCCCTATCTGGTAGCCTTGATAGATACCGCACTCAACCATAATCAGGAGTTGAATATCACCCTTCAGGAGATACTGATCTCCAGGAATGAGGTTCGGGCCCGGAAGGGAGAGTATCTTCCTTTTGTGGGCATCGGCGGAAACGCCGGAGTGGAAAAGGTTCCAAGATATACCAGCAAGGGAGCGAATGATGCCACCACGGATATCGAACCGGGACGCGAAATGCCCGATCCCCTTCCGGATTACATGATCGGTGCTTATGCGAACTGGGAAGTGGATATCTGGAAAAAGCTTCGGAATGCCAAGAAGGCGGCGGTCGAAAGGTATCTGTCGTCCATTGAAGGGAAGAACTTCATGGTCACCAATCTGATATCTGAGATCGCCAATTCTTATTTCGAATTGCTAGCCCTGGATAACCAACTGGAGATCGTCCAGAGAAATATTCAGATCCAGAGCAATGCCCTAGAGATCGTCAAGATCCAAAAGCAGGCAGCGCGTGTGACCGAGTTGGCAGTTCGAAAATTCGAGGCGGAGGTTTACCACACCCGAAGCCTGCAATTCGACATCCAGCAGAAGATCATACAGACCGAGAACCGGATCAATTTCCTTGTAGGTCGATATCCACAGCCAGTAGCTCGGAGTCCTCAGGCGTTCACCGAATTGGTTCCCGATACGATCTACGCTGGTCTTCCTTCACAGCTTTTGCAGAACCGACCGGATATCCGTCAGGCCGAGCTGGAACTCGCAGCCGCCAAACTGGACGTGAAAGTGGCCCGGGCAAACTTCTATCCAACCCTTAGCCTATCTGCAGGAGTCGGTCTACGAGCTTTCGATCCCGCGTACCTGATCAAGACACCTGAGTCGATGTTATTCTCGCTAGCCGGGGACATCATGGCTCCCCTGATCAATCGAAACGCGATCAAGGCGAAGTATTACAGCGCGAATTCAAAGCAGATCCAGGCGGTCTATAATTACGAAAAGACCCTTTTGAAAGCCTATATCGAAGTGGTCAATCAAATGGCAAAGATCGAGAACCTGAAAAAGAGCTATGAACTCAAATCCAAGGAGGTAGAGGCTTTGACCGAGTCCATCAATATCTCGAATGATCTCTTCCGGTCTGCCCGTGCGGATTATATGGAAGTTTTGATGACACAAAGAGATGCGCTGGAATCCAAATTCGATCTGGTGGAAACCAAGATGCATCAAATGAATGCGATGGTCAATATCTATCGTGCCCTTGGAGGCGGATGGAATTGATCACATGAAGGCACAGTGACAGGTAGCTGTGAACAGGGACGGGGGTCTCGGCAGAAATGTCGTTACCCCCGTTTTCTTTAGGGTAAATTGAATACACCCCACCAGATGACCGGGAACCGCTCATTGATAGAAAACTGATCGAAGACCACGGGCAGACCGCCCAAATTCCTACCCAAAACATACATTCTTTGATCCACCACCTCAATAGAAGAGGCATAATCGGTCCCCTCTCCTCCTCCGGCCCAAAGGAATTTCTGTCGACCCCGTTTATCGTACTCTGAAAGATAGAAGTCGGTACTACCTTTTGAGGTGTAGTGACTGGTATCCTTATCGGTGGATGGAAATTCACTTCCATGTCCATATCCACTCAGGAAGACATCTCCATTCTCATTCAATGCCAATTCCGAAACATAGCTGGTCAATCCTTTACATTGAAGATGCCACTTGAGTTTCCCACGACGATTGAGTCTGGCCAGAAAAGGACGGGAAGCGGCAGATCCTGTTACATAAATCCGCCCCCGCTGGTCACATGCCAGGTCGATCCCCACCTGACTGAAGTTGAGGACATCCTGTTTGAAAGCTTCCGTTCTAAACCATTTCAGGTCACCATTAGCATTGAACCGAGCAAGGAATATCCTTTGATCCTGATCCTCATGGTCGACCTCTTTTCCACAGATCCTCATATGTGAAATGAATCCACCGGTCACATAAATGTTCTCAAAACGATCAAGACAAACAGCCGTGATCTGCGATCGACCCATCTCATCTCCCACTCGTTTCCAAAGTAGGTTCAGGTCCTTATCGAAACGAAGGAGCAAAAAATTCCGCTTCAATTCGTTCCCCTCCCTATAAAAGATCACTCCACCTATGATCAGGTCTCCATTCTTTGTCAATACCATATCGCCAGGAGTCTCACTCTTCCCTTCGGAGTAGAATTTCAGTTTCAGGATCCTTCCGGTCCGATCGTATTTGCAGATAAAGATCCCTCGGGAACCTTCATCCATGGGCTTTTCCAAAAAATAGGTGATGGAATCCGAAGAGGTGAAGATCAGTTCGCGACTGAAAACCTCCCCCGTGACATAAACACACCCCGAATCATCCAGGAGGATCGCAGAGATCCTAGCATCTCCATCCGCAAAATTCTTCCAAAGGACTCGGCCCTCGGTGTCATGTTTTAAGATAAAGTAATTGTTTGGGGATCTTTCTGGGAAGGGTCTTCGTTTAGGGATCCGTGACCCTCCTTTCCAAGTCATATGACCCTCGAACGTACCTGCCGTGATCACATTACCGTAAAGGTCCACTTTCAGGTCACTTGGAATGAAACCCTGGGCCACATAATGGGTCATCCAGACCGGATCAGGTCGCTCTGCGAGCGTTTTGGAGGTTTGGCTGATGGAGGACTTTGTGATCGCAAAAACAAAGACCAGGATTAGGGGAAAATGAACTCTCATGGATCCAAATTGGAGCAGGAAGATACGATTGGAAAAAACAGAATATGGAAGTTCGATGCAGAATTACATGTGGTCTTAATCAATGAAATAGGTGTATGGTTCCCTTATAGATTTTCTTTTCCCCATTAGGCAATACCAATTCAATGTAATAGAAATACACCCCTTCTGCTGCAGGCTGACCTCGATAATATCCATCCCACCGGATCTCACGCTCTTCAGATCCGTACATTTTTCCACCCCAACGATTGAAAACCTCACACTTTACAGAGGACGTCATCCCAAGGATCTCGACCTCCCATTGGTCATTCACACCATCGAAATTAGGGGAAAAGGTATTTGGGATCTGAATCCCAAAATCATCCTGAACCGTAATGGTCACTGCGGCAGTATCCGTGCAGCCAAATTCATTGAATGCCACCAGAATGACCTCATAATTCCCTGAAGGAAAGGTATAAGTCAGATCCTTTTGAGAAAAGATCATTCCATTAGAAAGGATCCATTCGTAACTGGATGCCCCCATCGATCCATTTAGAAAGGTGACCAACAATGGCGCACTCCCAGAGATGGGATCCGCGGAAAAAACTGCTTTAGGAATGGGATAAACCGTGACCATCACCGAATCCATGAAACCTGTCAGGGTATCTTGATAAATGTAGGTGGTGGTCGTTAGAGGTGATACCGTGATAGTGGATCCGAATTGGCCGTTACTCCAGGATAGAGCATCTCCGCAAGGTGCTTTGAGGGTCACGAAATCTCCTTGACAAATCGACGTATCCTTGAGTGAAGAAGGGTCCATGACTCTTACTTGTACGGAGTCGGTACATCCTCTTATCGTATCCTGAAGATAATACCAGGTCGAAGAGGTTGGCGCGACTGTTATCTTATGTGTGGTATCCCCTGTATCCCATTTCAGGTTTTGGCCACCAAGAGCATTAAGATCCACCGTTTGACCCTTACAAATGGATGTATCTGGGGACGCTCTTACGATCAGAGTGGAATCGCCAAATAATTTGACCACTTCGCAATAATTCAAGGCTCGATTATATATCCTCACATCATCGATCTTACCGTGGAAATTCCTTTCCGTTTCATAGGAATTGAATCCCTTCCCGATCCTAAGGATCGCCTGTGAAGGAACATAACTGAACCGGCCTCCATTATTGGTCTGGGTACAGAATTGATCCCGCTTCCATGCATCCACATACAAGGTGACGACAGTGTCCTCAAAAACTGCAACCACATGAAACCATTGGGAGTATTTTAGCGAATTGGGCTCTGACCGACAATAACTTGCATTTGAATTAATGGATTGTTGGCTGCCCTGATAGATCCGTGCTGAAAATCGCTTAGTACTCTCATCATCCACATTCATCGCCAATTCACCACTGGACTTTCTACCTATCGCCAATCCTACATGCCGATTATTGGGGTTAGGCCAATTGATGGATTCAGGACGAAACCAAGCACTATATGAAATGGCTTTTTGCTGAGGGACATTCAATACATTACCCACGATCACAGAATCATCCACCCCATCAAACCATAGGGCCGAATTGGGATTTCCGAACCTATCGGTAGAATAGACCGCACCGTAGAC
>JAJLJK010000362.1:0-4191 GCA_033844885.1 Bacteroidota bacterium
CCGACCTGAGGTAGAATGCTGTTATCATAAAATGTGACCGTGTGGGGTGGAGCACAGGCCAGTCGGTTGGTGTTCTGCGGATCAAGGATGGCTTTGGGCCCTGGAACCGTGATGGCTTGTTGTAGGACGATCGAATCTTCACAACCTCCGCGGTAAGCGAGCTGTACATCGTAGATCCCCGGATTTCTGAACCGCACCCTAAGGATCGAATCCGTAGAATTTCCCGCGATGAGTCCACCGGGAACCCTCCACTCGAAATTTCCATAAACGCCCGCCTTATTGGTACTTGTGTTAAAGACCCGGATCCATTGATCCACACAAACCGTGTCATCCTCTGGAATGGCAGATAGGGAGGGAAGCCTATCCACAATGATGGTGTCGAAGTTCCCCGGTATCTGATAGGAACACCCGTTGGAAAAGGCCCGCAAGCGGAAATAGTATCGTCCCTGTTGAGTAAAGGTGAAACTGCGATTGACAAGAGTGGAGTTGGTGATAGGACCGACCTGTTTTACACGATTCACGCCCGATCCGGGAAAATCCCAGATCAGCGAATCAAGAGTATATCCTTGAGGAATGTTGACAGTTCCACCCACGCGGACCCGATGCGTGATGCATCCCTTTTCGTCCTGAGGTCTGAATTGATAGAATCCGGATACGGTATCCACCAGGTTCACGTAGATCGTATCCTGGATCACCCCTGTACAGCCATTGGTATCGATCACCTGGAGCGAAACCAGCTTCTGGCCTGGAGAGGTAAAAGTGTGGGTGACAGAGGTCCCAGAGTAATTTTGATTATCGATCAACCAGACCGCCTGAGTAACCCCTGTTTGGGCCGTCGCAGAAAAGGTGGCATCCAGGACTCCGGAACAATAAGTGGCGGATAGGGGAGGATTCACAGAGAAAGCGGGGGTGGGGCTCCCTAGCACATCCACACTTTTTGCGATCGATTGGCAGGGTGAACCATTGGCTTGCACAGCCTGCATAGTGATCGTATAGGTCCCGGGTGTGGCAAAGGTGTAAATGAAAAGAGGATTGTTCCCGGACGGAATTCCGTTGACCGACCATGAGACCGTAGCCGATGGAGGGAGGGCAGAAGGGGTAAAGATGATGGAGGTAGGGGAACAATAGCTTTGGGTGCTCCAAACGAAATCCAAACTCGGACATTGACCAAGAACCCATCCGGGCAGAACGGCAAATACCACCCAAAGGTGGATCCTCCAGAAGCTGTATTTCAGGGAGTTGGGCATATCGGGGTAAGGTCAGAACAGAGAAAGATACCTCGGTTATCAACATGCTGATGTTGAAATCGTGGGTAATCACCGATTTCACCGATATATGAACAAAATCTTTCGATTTTCGATCAGGACCCCCTATGATCCTGAATTGCAAGCGAATTCATACAGATCAAAGGTTTTAGAAATGCTTGATAAGGACTTTTATCATGAAATCTTTACGGGCATTGAAGTACCTTCATATAAGTATTGAAAAGGGTTCAATAATCTTCCAGCAAGTGAATGTTCGATTGAAATTCTATGGTGGTGCCGGAACGGTGACCGGTTCCAAATATCTCCTTGAAGTAGATGACCGTTCTATCTTGATCGATTGCGGCCTTTTCCAGGGATTGAAGGAGTTGCGGTTGAGAAATTGGGATAAACCCCCTTTCTTTCCCGAAGAGATTTCGGCGGTGATCCTGACTCATGCTCACCTGGATCACAGTGGCTACCTTCCAAAGCTTGTTAAGGAAGGATATTCAGGTCGAATCCATTGTACGGAACCCACGGCAGACCTGCTTGAGATCCTCTTGATGGATTCGGCCAAATTGCAAGAAGAAGAAGCCGAATATGCACGTAAGAAGGGGTATAGCAAACACGAGAATCCCCAGCCGCTGTACGATCAGAAGGATGCCAAACTAGTCTTTCCACAGGTGGATCCTCATCCATATGAGACCCCGATCCAATTGTTTGACAATATCCAATTGATCTTTCACAATGCGGGTCACATTCTTGGGGCCTCATCCGTTGAACTCATCATTCGTGGTGATCACCAGACCAAACACCTGGTATTCTCTGGAGATCTTGGGAAACAGAATGATCCCATCATGTACCCTCCTTACCGATTTGAACAAGCAGATATTCTTTTGGTAGAATCCACTTATGGCGATCGTATTCAGCCTCCGGTGGATAATGTTCGAATAGAATTGGCCAGGATCATCAATGAGACGCTTTCACGCGATGGGATCATTGTTATTCCTGCTTTTTCGGTGGGTCGAACGCAAAGTATTCTATACTATCTAAAGGAGTTGCTGGTAAATGGCGACATTCCCAATCTTCCCGTTTACATGGACAGTCCTATGGCCATTGCTGCCACCGAACTCTATGTGAAGCATGCTCAAAGTCACCGTATTTCCATTGATGAGATCGAAGGAGAGGGTAGCTTTCTCCATCTGCGAAAGAATCTGATCCTGGTTCGGGATCAGGAGCAAAGTATCGCCCTGAATGAGATCGATAGCAAGGCGATCATCCTTTCGGCCAGTGGCATGATGACTGGAGGCCGGGTTCTTCATCATCTCTACCATCGATTGGGAGATCCGAGAAACACCATCCTCATCACCGGATTTCAGGCTGAGGGGACCCGGGGAAGGCGGTTATTGGAAGGTGAGGAAACCATTCGAATATTTGGTGAAGATGTTCATGTCAGGGCCAAAATAGAGATGATCGAAGGCCTGTCAGCTCATGCAGATCAAAATGAACTTTTGGACTGGCTAGGATCTTTCCACGACTCTCCTAAGCGCACCTTCATTGTTCATGGGGAGCACGAAAGTGCCATGACATTCAAGAGACTGATCAAGGATCGATTGGGATGGAACACCATAGTGCCCGGTTACCGTGAGGGATTTCATCTATTTGAAGGGATCTGAACCTATTCGGCCAGTTTCTTGATGCGGATCTTAAAGGCCGCAAATACCAAGGTCATCAGCGGACTGAGAATATTGAAAAAGGCATAGGGAAGGTAGGTCATCGTTGCCACTCCAAGCACTCCACTTTGATAAGCCCCACAAGTATTCCACGGAACCAGAACAGAGGTGACCGTTCCGGTATCCTCTAAGGTTCGGCTTAGGTTCTCCGGGGCTAAGCCCCGTTCCCGATAGACATCCTTGAACATCCTTCCCGGTACCACAAGGGCTAGATATTGATCAGAAGCCGTAATGTTGACCAAACCACATGTAACTCCGGTGGTAAGAAAAAGAGAAAAGGTCGATCGGGCCAGTCTGACCAACGAAAGGGTGATGACCCTTAAGAATCCGGTGGCCTCCATGGCTCCGCCAAAGATCATGGCCGAGAGGATCAACCAGACCGTATTCAACATGCCTGCCATTCCGCCACTCGAAAGAAGGTCACCGAGCATAGGGTGGTCGGTGGGGATGGACACATCCATGGCCATGGCCTGAAAGCTGGCCTTGTAACTTGCGAGGAGGTAATCCGTGTCCACCCCGGCGATCAAACGGACCATGTCGGGTTGGAAAAAAACTGCCACCAGAGCCGCAACCAAAGTTCCAGCCAATAGGGCAGCCAAGGGATCCACCTTGCGAATGATCAGAGCGATCACCAGTCCGGGGACAAGAAATAAGGCCGGACTGATCACAAAGAAAGAATCGATCTCAGCCAGAACCCCGTCCACCTGACCCAGTTCTCCGGTGTTGGTTTGAAATAAACCGATACCACTGAATATCAGGAGGGCAATAAGGATCGAGGGCACGGTCGTCAGGGCCATATAACGGATATGTGTGAAGAGATCGGTTCCTGCCATGGCCGGGGCGAGGTTGGTCGTATCGCTCAAGGGGCTCATCTTGTCACCGAAATACGCGCCACTGATAATGGCTCCAGCCACCAATCCTTCGTTCATGCCCATCGCCTTTCCAATCCCGATCAATGCGATCCCAACGGTGGCGGTGGTACTCCATGAGCTTCCAGTAGCCAGAGATACCAGAGCGCAGATCACCAGGCTTGCTGGTAAGAAGAAGGAGGGATCCAAAAGTTTCAGGCCATAATAGATCATGGCAGGAACCACACCACTGATCAACCAGGTACCGGCAAGAGCTCCGATCAATAACAAGATGATGATGGGTTTGGTGGTGTCCTTGATGTTCTGTGCGATCCCATCAAAGATGTCATCTATCTTCACCCCTTGCCA
>JAJLJK010000363.1:0-18055 GCA_033844885.1 Bacteroidota bacterium
ATCTTCCACCTCATCTGCCAAAGAACTCCCGACTCAAACAACCTCTTTGTGTCTGATTGGGGCGGCAAAAATAGAACGAACTTCCCTTTCCAACCAAATATCAGGAAGGGAAAAATCTGAGAAAAAATTCAGGCTGTTCTAAATCAGGGAGTTGTTGATGACACCGGCAATACTTTACCTCTGAAATATCGATGCCCTCCATCGGCAAACCCTGCAATGTAGGTAGCCATCTCTTCTGGTTGAAGGGGCGCTTTGAACCCAGGGAAGGCCGCCTCCAACATTTCGGTCTGGACAGCACCCAGACAAAGGGCCTTGAAAGAAAACCCTGAATCCTTATATTCTTCCTGCAGGCATTCGGTCAGACCACAAATGGCTGCCTTGCTCGAAGAATAGGCCGTCAGACCCGGAAACTTCTGACTTCCCTGAAAACCGCCCATACTACTGACATTGACCACATGGGCGTCCTCCGAAAGGAAAGGGATCATCGTTTGGATGAGTCGAAAGACAGAAAGCACATTCACATCGTACACCCGTAAAAGCTCCTGTGATGTGATCTCCTCAAAGGGCTTATTCACCAAGTAACCTGCATTGTTAATTAGGATGTCCACCTTTGGGAGATGAGACAAGCGCTCCGCAACCAGCGGACAGAATCCGTCTTCGCAGATATCCTCCGCCCAAAGAGTGAGTCGCTCCGCTCCGGTACCCAACTCATCTGCCAGGGCTTCAAGCCGCTGAAGGTCACGTGAAATGGCAATGACCCGAGAACCTCTTTCAACGAAAAGTTTAACTAGTGCACGCCCAATTCCCTTGGACGCTCCGGTGATGACAACGTGTTTTCTCCCCTTCATGATCCTTGATAATATTACTATTCAAAGATAAGGGAAGCGATCAGGGAGCGGGAACAGAATGGAAAAAGAATGGATGGCGGGACTATCGATCCTGGAAAGATGCGGGGAAACGAACTCCTTTGTCGCTGCAGGCACAATTTCCGGCCTCACAACCTGATGTCTTCTTCTTTCCCCGAACGGGAAGAAGGGGGCGGATCAATTGCCAAACGGCCCATCCAAATACGATCGCTACAGCTACTTCTTGCCAGGTCATCATTTGAGAATCTGATACGTTAGAAGCGACACAATATAGGCAAATGCTGTCATAAAGACCATTTGAGCCACGGGCCACAACCAACTGTTCGTCTCTTTCTTCACCACTGCAAAGGTACTAAGACACTGCATGGCAAAGGCGTAGAACATGAGTAATGATAATCCAACGGCCAGATTGAAGAAAGGTTCACCCGTTTTCGGATCCTTGACCGACTTCAAACGCTCGATCACGGATTTCTCGTCATCGGTGCCGACCGAGTAAATGGTAGCGATGGACCCGACGAAGATCTCGCGGGCAGCAAATGAACTGATCAAACTGATGCCTACCTTCCAGTCGTATCCAAGCGGTTCAATGACCGGTTCGATCGCCCGGCCCATGATTCCCACATAACTGTACTTCAACTTATAACTCGCAACGACCTCTGCTCGTTCCTGGTCAGAGAGTTGCTCCGTACTGGACAATTCCTTGAATGCATTTTCCTCTGCATTCTCGTAATATCGGTCAGGCCCATTCGTAGCCAACACCCAAAGAACAATGGATACGGAAAGGATGATCTTTCCGGCATTGGTGACAAACGACTTTGATTTCTCCCAAATGGTAAGAGCTACATTTCGATAATACGGGATCTTGTAACTCGGCATTTCGATGACAAAACTGCTGGGCGCCTTGGTCTTGATGATCCGGCTGACCAACCATGCCGAAAGAAGGGCAGCGGCAAAGCCGACGAGATACATCAACATAAGGACCATCCCCTGAAGGTTCAACCCCATCCAGCTTTTGTCCGGAATGACCAATCCGATCAGTACCGTATAAACAGGAAGGCGGGCAGAACAAGTGGTAAAGGGAGTCACAAGTATGGTTACCAGGCGTTCTTTCCAGTTCTCGATATTTCTGGTGGCCATAATAGCCGGAATGGCACATGCGGTTCCCGAGATCAATGGGACCACACTCTTTCCACTCAATCCAAAGGGCCGCATGACCTTATCCATGAGGAAGACCACTCTGGACATGTATCCGGTCTCTTCGAGAAGGGTAATAAAAGTGAAAAGCAAAGCGATCTGTGGAACAAAGATGACGACCCCGGCAATTCCGGGGATCACACCTTCGGCGATCAGTGAGGTGAACATTCCGCTGGGCAGATTGGTCGAAAGCCAGTTGCTCCAATTCATGAAGGCCTCATCGATAAAATTCATGGGCACCTCGGCCCAGCTGAAGATGGCCTGAAAGATGAGGAACAAAAGCCCAAACAGGGTGATCAATCCATATACAGGATGGGTCACCAAGCGGTCGATCCGGCCGGTCAGGCTTCGATCATTCTCAGGAGTGACCTCCAATACCTCATTCAGTAATTCGTTGATCGCCTGATAACGCTTGATGGTCTCCCTGATCCGTTGCTTCTTGATATCTACATCGCGATCTCGAGCGATATCCGCCAATTGCTTGCATTGATCGGGTGAAATGAATTTCAATTGTGTCGGGTGAGTAGCGATAATCCACGCGGCGAAATCATTCTCGATCCCCAAACAATCCTTCGCACCTCGTACCAATTCGGGAGCCTCCTGCATGACCTTGAAGGTGGTCTTCGGCGAACGATCCCTGAGTTGAAGCACTTCCTGTTTCAGTTCCTTTATCCCCTCGCCTTTTCGGGCATTGATAGGCACAACAGGAACTCCCAATTTATTGGAAAGCTGTTCGACATCCACCTTCATCCCCCGTCTGAACAATTGATCAGACATGTTGAGCGCCAAGATCGTGGGAAACCCCAGATCCGCAACCTGGGTATATAGGTATAGATTTCGTTTTAGGTTGGTCGCATCCAACACGGCGATGACCGCATCTGGACGATCCGGGTTTTTGGGATTGGCCAAGGTGTCCAAAACCACCTCTTCATCCAAAGAGGAAGGATTCAGGCTATAGGTTCCAGGAAGGTCTACGATCTCTGCCAAACTATGTTTGTCGAGTTTGCAGAAACCCGTCTTCTTCTCCACCGTGATCCCAGGATAATTGGATACACGTTGGTTCAGTCCCGTAAGGAGATTGAAAATGGAGGTCTTCCCGGTATTGGGGTTCCCAACCAGGGCAATCTTTATGGCATTACCGCCTTTGATCATGGATCAACCGACTTCTAGGAGGATCTGGGCCGCGGTCTCTTTCCGGATGGCCAGGTGATAATCAGCAACTCGAATATATAATGGATCGCGAAGCGGGGCGATGAACTTTAGTTCCATCTCGACCCCTGGAAGACATCCCATCTCCAGAAGTTTCATGGGAATATCGTCACCCGTGAATTCACGAACAACACCTTTCTCACCAACCTTAAGATCCGCTGCAGAACGAATGCTCATTATCTTTATTTAGACTGATTTTAAGTAAGGCAAATCTACAATAAAAAACGGAGGAGAAAAGCTGACATAATTCAGGTGTTCCCAATATTTAAGTCCATAAAAAAAGCCCTCTTTTCGGAGGGCTTCATATAGGGTAATAAAGGATCATCAAACCAGCATATAGAGCGGGTTCTCAAGATTATTCTTCAGGGTTTGAAGGAAGGCGGCACCAAGAGCTCCGTCGACAACGCGATGGTCACAGCTGAGGGTCACCTTCATGATGCTGGATACCGAAACCTCTCCGTCTTTGACGACCGGAGTTTCCTGGATCCCTCCCACTGCGAGAATACATGCATCGGGCGGGTTGATGATCGCGGTGAATTCATCAATTCCGAACATCCCGAGATTAGAGATGGTAAAGGTGTTGCCTTCCCAATCAGAGGGCTGCAATTTCTTATCCTTGGCCTTTTGGGCAAATTCACGAACCTCCTGGGCGATCTGAAGGAGTCCTTTCGCATCAGCATGTCGGACCACCGGAACCAACAAGCCTTCATCCACAGCGACGGCGATCCCCATATTCACATAATTGTAATATCGGATCTTATCTCCAAGCCAACTGGCATTCACCTTTGGATGTTTCTTGAGGGCGAGGGCAGTAGCTTTGACAACGATGTCATTGAAGGAGACCTTTTCCCCAGTTTTTTCAATGATCGCCTTTCTGGCTTTGACCACCTCATCCATATTGATCTGCATGGTCAGGTAGAAGTGTGGAGCTGTGAATTTGGACTCAGCCAGCCTGCGGGCGATGGTCTTTCGCATTTGCGATACCGGCACATCTTCATAGCTGGTATCCACACCAAGGGTTGCCGGAGCGGATGATGGAGTGTAATTCTCAATATCGCGCTTGACGATACGCCCTCCATCTCCGGATCCCTGGATCTGATCCAGATCAATTCCCTTATCCTCGGCCATTTTCTTTGCTAGCGGAGAGGCTTTGACCCTACCATTATTAGTGGTAGAAGATCCTGAGGTGCTTTTTGTTTGTTCTGTTTTCTCCTCGTACTTGTCCTCTTCTTTCTCTTTATCTTTTGATTCGGACGCAGAGGATTCGCCTTTTTCGGAATCACCCGATTGATGTTTCTTGATCAAGGCATCAATATCCTCCCCTTTCTTTCCGAGGATGGCAAGAATAGCATCTACTGGAGCACTCTCCCCTTCATCCACACCAATGTACAGAAGCTCACCTTCCTGGAAGGCCTCAAATTCCATTGTGGCCTTATCGGTTTCGATGTCTGCGAGGAGATCTCCCTCCTCTACTTTATCTCCGATCTTTTTGTGCCATTTTGCAACAACGCCTTCGGTCATGGTATCACTCAGGCGGGGCATGGTTACGATCTCAGCCATAATATTGGGAAGGTATTTTAATCTTTAATGAAGGGATAGTCGGATTGTTCGTAAACATTACCCCAGATCTCACTTTGATCGGGGAATGGAGATTCCTCAGCAAACTCGACACACTCGTTCACGAGTTCCTTGACTCGATCATCGATCTTCTCGATATCCTTTTCAGTGGCCCACTTCTTCTTGTAAATGACATTGAGAACATGAGCGATGGGATCCTTTTCCTGATACTGGGCAACCTCCTCCTTGGTACGATAATGCTGTGCATCGGACATCGAATGCCCCTTGTATCGGTATGTGCGGATCTCCAAAAGAGTAGGTCCATCTCCATTTCTAGCACGATCGATGGCCTCCTGCATAGCCTCATAAACAGACTCGGGAGTCATTCCATCCACAGGGGCACATGGCATTTCATATCCAAGACCCAACTTGTAAATATCGGTATGGTTGGCCGTCCTTTCTACTGAGGTTCCCATGGCATACCCATTGTTCTCGACAATGAAGACCACCGGAAGTTTCCAGTTCATGGCCATGTTCAAGGTCTCGTGGAAAGAACCTTGACGAACAGCTCCATCCCCCATGTAGGTGAGGGTCACATTGGGACGATCGAGGTATTTATCTGCAAAGGCGATACCCGCTCCCAAAGGGATCTGACCTCCAACGATCCCATGACCGCCAAAGAAGTTGTGTTCTTTGGAGAACATGTGCATAGAACCCCCAAGGCCCTTGGATGTACCGGTCGCCTTACCCAACAATTCGGCCATGATCTTCTTGGGATCAACTCCCATTCCGATCGGTTGAACGTGATCTCGATAAGCAGTGATCATCTTATCTCCTTCCTCCATGGCAAAGAGGGACCCTGCGAGAACCGCTTCCTGACCATTGTATAGGTGAAGGAACCCGCGGATCTTCTGTTGAATATATAAGGCAGAGGTCTTGTCCTCGAACTTTCTCCAGAACAGCATATCCTCGTACCATTTGAGGTACACCTCCTTGGTGATCTTCTTCTTGGGCATGATCGTCTTTTTAAGGGATGGCAAAGTTATATAAAAATGCCATCCTTCTTGCTTTAAACATCCATCCCTAATTCGGAATCATCATGGTGTTCATCCCGGGGCACCGAAAAAGAAAAAGCCATCCCTTTCGAGATGGCTTTCCTATTCTTATGCGTTGTATCACTGATCCGTCTGTCCCTTGGCAAGGGCATCAAAATCAAAGATCAAAGTGAATCTAAGTGTATTCTCGATAGGCGATCGAACCGTTTGATTGGCCGGGAAAAGATAGGCAAAGTCCAGCTGGAAGACATTCCACTTCAACCCTGCACCTATCGTGAAATATTGACGATTTCCCTTTGTCCTGTGCTCGTATTGGTAACCTCCGCGAACAGCAAAGGTCTTGTCGTACCAATACTCTACCCCGGTATTCCAGACCACCTCGCGGAATTCCTCTTTGCCACCTCCGGGCGCATCACTAAAGGACTGAAGCATACCTGAAATGAAATCCACATTATCATCCTTTCCAAAGAGGACCTCTCCGGTGGAATCATTGCGAACAGGAGGAGTCGGTACCAGGAGTTTATTTGCCTCAACCGCAAAGATCAGCTGATTGAATCGATCCAGATCCCATGCAAATGAACCTCCTAGTCGAAGGTTGGTAGGAAGAAAATCGGTGGAACCGGTCTGTTCAGTGTAGTCGATCTTTGCCCCCATGTTGGAGATGTTCAGACCAGCGCGAACCTGTCCACGCTGACCACCCTCCATATTGAACTGGCGGCTTTGATAGAACACACTCAGGTCGGCGGCAACGGATTGTCCAGCCTTTGTATTCAAACCTGAAGCACTTCCGCGGGTAAGATCGGAAAAGATATATCGAAGAGCGACCGCACCACTCCATTGTTCTGAGAACTTCAGAGAGTAGGCACCGTCGATCGCAAATTCGTAGGGATTGAATGTTCCCTGGGCATTTCCATTCGCATCGCGAAACTGGACTTCACCCAGTGAGAAATAACGCAATGAGACCCCGATTCCCTGACGATCTCCGATCTTCTTTACAAAAGAAAGATAGGCCAAATCGATATCAGGAACCAACCTGCTCAACCAGGGTGTATAAGAGAGACTCAAAAGGGTTTGGTCTTTCTCGAGGAAGGCGATCTTCGCTGCGTTCCAGTGAATGCTGTTCGCATCTGGAAGGGTGGACACACCCACATCTCCCATGGCACCAGCGCGGGCATCCGGGGAGATCAGCAGGAAGGGGACAGCGGTTGAATTGGTTCGGATCTGATTATAGTACTCACTATCCGTTGGAGGCAGCGTACTTTGTTGACCCTTGGCAAGGGAGGAGGTTAGCATGGCAGCAGCTGCAAGCCAAAGGGATCTCTGTTTCATGTAGGTCCAAATTTGAATTCGCCAAATATAAGGGATATCAATGAAGGGAAAAGCCGACACAAGATTATCGCAATATCACCAGTTTTTCCAGCTTTTCCGCATAAGCCCCGTCGGAAGGTGAACGAACTTTGAGTCGATAAACGTATACACCCTTCCCAATATTATCGCCAAAATCATCTAATCCATCCCATGAGATTCCGGTGACCCGGCTTCCTTCAGGAACAATGGTCTGATTGATCGTCTTGATGAGTTTACCAGAAACTGTGAAAATCTGAACCTGCACATCCAGAGGTTGTCCTGGACGATTGTGCTCGAATTGGAATTCAGTATATGTGGTGAACGGGTTAGGCCAGTTCAGAACCTTGTCAAGTGCCAATCCGGCATCATTGGCCACAAGGAAATCGATCGTTCCCTCGGCTGGATTATTATAAACATCCCAAACCCTTATCCGAAGGTTGTGCAATCCGGGCTCCAGGTCATAGATCGGATATCGGATCTCACCGGATTGAAAACTATTCAGATCAGACTCGTAATAATCATTAAGGATAAATGGGTTGGAAACATCCCCGTCCAGAATGGCCACCAGATCATGTCCTATTCCTGTTCCGAGGGTATTGACCCCACTTGAATCCTGAACCTTTACAATAAGAAGTGGATCGGGGTTGGTCAATCCTCCTGGAACAAAATTCTCGTCATTGAGGAAAATGGTCAATTGGGGTCCGATCACATCGGAAGGCGGGTTGGGGTCCAGACCACCGATCAGCACTGTATCCATGTATCCGGTTCCATCTTCCTTTCCGTTGGTGGAGAAATAGCTCAATTTTCCGAATCCTATGCTGTAATCAATATCCTTGGGGACGACAAACGAGAACTTGAAATACCCATTGGTCACCTGTACTTTTCCACGGTATAGGACATTATCTCGAGTGGTGAAGGTGAGCGGAGGTCCTACCCCGTCATTCAACAGGGTGGTCCTTGTTCGGAGTTTGTCATAGATGGTAGGATAAACTAACCCACTGTATCCATTCAGGGTTTGCCCACTGAAATCCTCGATATGGCCGGTTATGGTCACCAATTGGAGGGCTTTCAATGTGTCTGAAAATTGGGTGACCTCAACACCGTTGATGGAATCCGTCTCTACCAAATGAATGGGTATGGCCAATCTCAGTGCCGGGTCTCCACAGAGGGAGAACCTTTTCCGGTCACCATTTCCGACAAGGTCGTTCTTGGTGAATTGATTCACCTCTCCAAACGTGCTATACAATGCGCCCTTGCGATCCACCAATTGCTCAAAGATCTTCTGATTGATCTGGTAATTTCCAGCCCATGCACCTACAGATCGGGTGGTCGAATACAATGCCACCGAACCCCCTTTTGGATTAAGGAACAACTGCTCCCCTGCCGATTGCCGTAAGGGATCATCCCATCGTGTGAACTCACAGGTCACCGTACTGAATACGGGGAGGTTGTCAAAATTGGTCCAGCCGTTCACATCCT
Source organism: Bacteroidota bacterium (assembly GCA_033844885.1). Lineage (GTDB taxonomy): Bacteria > Bacteroidota > Bacteroidia > Flavobacteriales > Schleiferiaceae > JAJLJK01. Next base: position 8,708 of record JAJLJK010000363.1, read on the forward strand.
CCAACTGGAGGATACGCTCCCCGGCCCATCCAACCTCACCTCCATGGCCCACATAACATGTAAAGAGATTCCCCTTTTGAACCTTCCTGAACAATTCCTCTCGAGCATCCGGATATCTTTGAGATCCTGCCAGGCTGATCTGCTGATAGGCATCCGCATAGACCTTTTGCGTATTCAATTCAGGTCGGTTGTTTCGACTATAAGCATCCAGATTCTCAAGACTGGTCATGAAATCTCGCTCGAAGGATTGATCCACGTCATCTGAAACGAGAAGGATCTCATTCTGCCATGGCCCTCTAGAGGATGGATCAGAGGCATAAGCGATGGATTTGTCCACAGCAACCCTTGCCTGAGAAACAGAATTCACAGGAAATCGTCCTACACCAATATCAAGAAGTCCAGTATTCATATTACTCTCTGAACCTTCTCCCGGATCGAGCATAGCATAGAAATCATCTGTCGAATAGCTTGAAATCAGATTCAGGGAGGCCTCTGACATATAGATGGGGACATAATTATGATTCGGGGTGATCACTCCTTTGAAATCATAGGATGCGTCTCCAAACATCAGGAGGAACCGAGGAAAATCCCCGGGATAGCTTGGGTCGGTACCCGCCTCGTAAAGATGTCGCATGAATTCTCGAATAGCCGCAATATCCTGACCGCCGCTACTGAACTCATTGTAGATCTGTTGGGGAGTGACCACGGTGGTGGTGAACCCTGAGTAACCTTGGTGGAAGGTGGCCAATCTTTGTGCTTCGGATACAAAATCCGGGTGGGCAACAATCACATAGTTGATTCCCTGAAGGCTATGAAGATCCTGGTTAGGAACATCCCCTTCATAGGTAGGTATTGCCTGGACGGACTGAGGGTTAAAGGCCACCAGGGACCTTGTGGTATCATTCAAGACGTCAAAGGAGAAGTTACCAGACGATTGGTTCACTACAACGACCCTTGGGTCATTGAAATCTGTTACATCCCAAACATCCACACCATTTCCAGGAACATCTTGCCCATTGAACCTGATCACACCGCCATTTCCGTTCAGTTCTCTGGCACGGATCACCAAAGGTTCTCCCCGAAAGATCAGATTCCTACGTACTTGAAGTGAAAGATAATCCAACCATGCAGTAGCAGAGGGGCTACTACCATTATTAAAGGTCACGGTCAACTGAATCGAATTACCGGTTGGATTGAACACCCCGTTGGCAGTAATTGTCCTGGCGAAGTCTGGATAAAGCCCACTGCCCACCGGCGGAAAAATAGAGGTCAAGATGGGATTCCCTGCATAGGAAACCCGCATAGATGTACCCGAATTGAACGATCGGCCAGCAGCCCCTAGACGTACCTCGGAGGGAATGCTCGAATTGATATCTTCAAAGTTGAACGTATAATTATATGTAAGGGTGAAGTCGAACAGATCCCCATACCAATGGCGGCCACTTCCTACAAGATTGTATTTGTCCTCATCAATGAAGGCCACATCATCAAAACTCCCAAGGGTAATGGAAGGGTTGCCGGCAGGTGGACTCATGGAAGTGGGAGCGGGTGAGGAACCCGAATTGATGCTGATGAAATAGTAGTTTTTATTCCGATACGGGTTGAGCGTATGAAGAAAACGCTGCGAATTGAAATCGTAGGTCCAGTCATTGGGTCCCTGGGCATAGAAGACCACCTTGTCCGAACCATTGAGGATTCCGTCCCCATTCTGATCAATTACCTTTATTGGAATATCCTCGAGGTTGGGAGTATTTGCATTGGGCACTTCTTCCGACAGAAGTCGAAAACCATTGCCAACGATCCGAATGGAGTTGATCGAAACCGGTCCACCCCAACCCATAGAAGAGACCAAAGCCGGAGTGATCGCATACATTCCGTCCCGCGCCACTGAAACTTTCTTCCATTCTCCGCTGGCAAGTGGATTGGTATTATCATTTTGGGTGGATTCCGAGAGAGCTGATCGAGAGGAGGCGCGATACCCTTCCGATTGAAGTTCAAAGGAACTTAGTTTCTGGATCGTTCCTGAGGATGGATCTCTTCGAAAGGGAAGAATGGTCACAATGGTGAAACTAGAGCCATTGAGAGTGGCGTTTGAAATCTGAATTTCCGGAACGGAACCTAGACCCAGTTCATTTAGATAAGATCGCTCAGAGGGTGATGCCTCAGAATATGTTGCATTGATGAAACTTACCCCTGAAAAACTTCCAGAAATTCTTTCAACATAATGAAATACAGGCTTTTCTTTAACTTTTTTTAGTACTCCTCCGACAAAATATGGAACCTTCAAATTAACCTCTTCAATGGCTACATTCACAGGATCGGTCCATTGAAGGATCCGTTGTTCCTGGGCACTAGAAATGACCGGAAAAGCCAGAGCCACAGTGAGAATCAGACGTTTGAACATGATTTGGGAGGTTTGCAAAGACAAACGTGAATGTGATTGCGATAGTATACATTTTACCCGATTAATAAGGCATCGACTTGTCTTATTGTTTTTTAGTTGCATTTTTTTGTGCAATAGGTGTATTTCAAATAATTTGTATAATTGTCTTTTGAATAGAACTCTGGCTTGATGATCAAAAAACTGGCATTTTTACTGGTTTCCATTTGGGGACTAGCTGGTTTGAGCGTGCGTGCGCAGGACCCCCACTTCTCGCAATTCTACGCCAATCCGCTATACCTGAACCCAGCATTCGCGGGTGTGGCAAAGTGCCCAAAGGTTCATTTGAACTACCGGAATCAGTATCCGACACTCGGGGTCTATCAAACCTTCTCCGCCTCCTATGATCAATATTTTGATGGAATACGAGGTGGTCTTGGTTTCCTTGTACTAAGGGATGAAGCTGCCGATGGTACGCTTTCTCTTACTGAAGCAAGTGCGATGTACTCCTATCACCTCAAGGTGAACAGGAAGTTCTCCATCCTTGCCGGATTCCAGGCAACATTCCGCCAACGAGCGCTTGACAACACCGGATTAACCTTTCCCGATCAGATCGAACCATTCTATGGATTTGTCCGTCCTACGGCAGAGGTCCTCGAAAACACCACAAATCAGCATTTGGATCTGACTTTCGGTTTTCTGGGTTACACTGAGCGATTCTACTTTGGCGGTGTGGTCTCCCACCTAACCGAGCCCAATGAAGCTTTTCTGACTGAATCCAAACTTCCAAGGAAATATACTTTCCATGCCGGTGCGACCATTCCACTTGGAAAACGTCGGCTATACAACACCACGCAGAACATGTTGATCCCCCATGTGGTCTATCAACAACAGTCCACTGCGTTCCAGTTGACCGCCGGTCTGTCATTCAATCGTGGTCCTATTACAGGAGGTCTGGCCCTTCGTCATGGCAATGCCAATCCTGATGCATTGGTTCTGATCGTAGGATTTGCGCCTGATAATATTCCATGGACCATTGGTTACAGTTACGACTACACGATCTCCAACCTCACCAACGCCCTTGGTGGTGCCCATGAGATCTCTCTCTCCTACCGCTTCCCATGTCCGCAAAAAAGGAAGCGCCGTGAGGCAATAAAATGCCCCAAGTTCTAGTTAAGATACTTCCCAGAAACCTCAGCTAAGGCAATTCGAATATGAAAAGGTATTTCTCAAGACTCTTTATCCTTGCCAGCGCCACCGCGATGGTGGTCGCCTGTGGGAGAAAGCAATCCAATACCACCGGATGGAACATCAACGATTCCAAGAATGGTGGTTTCCAAGCCAACCTTGATTATGAAGGTCAGATCCTCGGTCCCGGTCTCGTATTCGTGGAAGGTGGAACCTTCATGATGGGACAGGTTGAAGAGGATGTCCTGAAAGATTACAACAACATTCCCAGAAGGGTGACCGTAGCTTCCTTCTACATTGACGAGAATGAGGTCACCAACCTGGATTACCGCGAATACCTTTATTGGTTGAAGCGGGTCTACGACATTGATTACTACCCCGAGATCTATCGTGGAGCCCTACCTGATACACTGGTATGGCGCGAAAGACTTGGCTACAACGAGGCCTATGTGGAGAACTACCTTCGCCACCCGGCCTATAATTTCTATCCTGTCGTAGGGATCAACTGGATCCAGGCCATGAAGTATTGCGCCTGGAGGACCGACCGTGTGAATGAGTACATCCTGATCGAAGAGGGCGTTTTCAATACCTTCCCGGATCAAATGGATGCGGATAACTTCAATACCGAAGTTTACCTCTACAAACCCGGTGAGTATACCCAACAGAACAAGAAGGGAATGGTCGATTACAATCCGAACAGCCCCTATGGAAAAGAAGGTCGCCCTGTAGCTATCTATGATGGTCTCCTGTTGCCCAAATACCGCCTCCCAACAGAAGCGGAATGGGAATACGCAGCTCTTGCTGATGTTGGAAGCAGGATCTACAACCGCGTGACCGACAAGAATAAATACACCTGGAACGGCTTTGCCCTCCGAAATGGTGAGAAAAAAGAAAAAGGCGACATGCTGGCCAACTACAAGCGTGGCCGTGGTGATAACATGGGTACTGGTGGCTGGTTGAATGACCAGGCCGACAAGACCATGCAGGTGCGCTTCTACCCTCCCAACGACTTTGGACTGTATGACATGGCCGGAAACGTCGCAGAATGGGTTTTGGATGTGTATCGTCCCCTTTCTACCCTTGACATGGAGGATGACCACCCCTTCCGTGGAAACGAATTCACTCAGTTCGATGAGGACTATCAAGGATATGGATCTCTGGAGGTTCTTCAAGAGCCCCAGTACGACTCTGATAGTAACATCGTTCGCCTCCCAGGTCAGCTTCCTGTTCGCGATGTGACCCCTGAGGATAACATCGGTCGTCGTAACTATCAATATTCTGATTACCGCGATTACCAGGATGGTGACGTAGAGTCTTCTATCTACTATGATAAGGGGAACCCTGAAGGCGAAGCTCCTATGTATGATTACGGTGTGACCACCATGATCGGAAAGGTCTCTCGTGTATACAAAGGTGGAAGCTGGAGAGATCGCGCCTACTGGCTGTCTCCCGGAACCCGTCGTCATCTTGAAGAGGATCAAGCCACTGATTATATCGGATTCCGTTGTGCAATGGACCGTCTCGGTTTCATGAACAAGGAAAAACGCGAGAAAGAGACCGAAAAGCCCAAGCGGCATAAGTTCGAACGATACAAAATGGATTAATTCCTTTAAGCCCCGCACCGCGGGGCTTTTTCATACCTATGATCGCACAACTTCATACCCGATTCCTGGAATCCAGCGGAATCTCAACCGATAGCCGATCCATTACTGAAGGTTCGATCTTCTTTGCTCTGAAAGGAGATCAATTCGACGGAAATCGATTTGTCGGAGAAACCATCGAAAAGGGGGCCCTCCTTGCAGTGATCTCCGATCCCATGCAGGAGATCCCTGGCAAGACCGTTCTGGTGGAGGATACTTTGAAGACACTCCAGGACCTTGCTCGATATCATCGGGAGCAGTTATCGATCCCGGTCATTGGACTCACAGGATCGAATGGGAAGACGACCACTAAAGAATTATTGTCTCAGGTCCTCAAGGAGAAGTTTCACGTTCTATTCACTCAGGGAAACCTGAACAATCACATCGGCGTTCCCCTTACTCTCCTTTCGATAACACCAAAACATGAGATCGCAGTGATCGAGATGGGTGCCAACCACCAGGGAGAGATCGCTGAACTATGCGGCATTTGTCAGCCGGATATGGGTTTGATCACCAATTTTGGCAAGGCTCACCTTGAGGGGTTTGGAGGAATCGAAGGAGTCAAAAAGGGGAAAAGTGAATTGTACGATCACCTGCGGAAACGGAATGGACGGGTCTTTGTCAATAGCGATGATCCGGACATGTTGGATCGTACTCAAAATATGGACCGCACCACGTACGGCACCCAAGGTACCCCAGACCTTCGGTATTCGGTGATCGAGGGAGAACGGGCCGGAATTGAATGGGAAGGACACCAGGCCATTTCAAAATTGACTGGAACCTACAACTGCACGAATATGGCAGCGGCTGTGGCCATCGGAAGGTACTTTGAAATCCCTTCAGAGAAGATAGTTCACGCCTTGGAGAGTTACGCTCCATCCAATGCACGTTCTGAAGTGAGAGAAACGGGAAAGAACGTGCTGATCCTCGATGCCTATAATGCCAACCCAAGTAGCGTTGAGGTCAGTTTGAAGAACCTTGAAAGGATATCTCACCCGAGAAAAGTAGCGATCCTGGGTGATATGTTCGAACTAGGCTCGCATTCTGCCGAGGAGCATCAACACATGGTCGATCTATTGCGCACCATGGATCTAATTGATGTGGTGTTGATCGGACAAGCCTACACCTCTACCGAACATCCTGCCTCTTTTCGAGTATTTGCCTCTACCGATATGGCACTGGAGGAGCTCCAGAAGCACCCCATAAAGAATTGTCTTATTCTTTTGAAGGGGTCGAGGGGAATGAAGTTGGAACGTTTGTTAGATACGTTGTAGACCGTTCAGAACCTGTATCTCAATCCAAAGGAACCTCCATATCTCAACAAGGTCTCCCTTGGTCCGAAATTCTCCGTAAGAGGCTGCAACATATATCGCAGGATACCCATCATATGGAGACTTAAGTTTTCGGTGATGAAATATCTCCCTCCAACCTCAACTCCAATGGTGTAATTGACCTGGCGAGCATTTTCCTTTTGATCCCCAAATCCAATGGAATCCCTTTGCTCCGGAGTAAAGATATTTCTTGAGTCACGGAGGTCGTAATTCAGTTTTTCAAGGAAGTTCACTTCGAAAACAGGGGCGACTTCCAGCGCCCAGAGATCGTTCATCTGGGTACTGAAATTGAATCGAAACGGAATGGATAGGTAACTCACATCCACGTCGACGGCAAAATCACCATCCACAGTATCACTGATGGTCCCGGTGGTCTGGAGAATCTTGATGAAATCCCAGGTATATCCTCCGGTGCTGCGTTCAAAGCCTACACCCAGGTCCAATCTCTCATTCAATCGAAAGAAAAGATCGATCCCATAGGCATTTCCAAATCGACCGGTTGTGGATGAGTTCAAAAAGTAATATTCCTGGCTTGGTAGGACGGAACCTGTCAACAGAGTCCTACTGGTAAAATAGGGATCATATCTAACCCCGATCGAAAAGATCTGGTTCCTGACGTCTGAATCCGTGTAATACTCGATCTTCTCTTCTCGCTGGGCGAAAGTCGAAATGGAAATGAATATCCCAAGGATCAAAAATGTTCTTTTCATGAGGCGTTCGATTGCGATATGAGTTTCCTCGATTCCTGATATGCAGCTTCCAATCCATTGGGATCAGAACCTCCGGCTGCGGCAAAACCGGGTTGGCCTCCACCACCCCCCTTGATGAGAGGCGCGACCTTCTTCACCAGGTCACCTGCCTTCAGACCTCGTGCCTGGATAACATCATCCGAAATAGCGACCGAGATATTGGCTTTCCCCTGATGGGAATTCCCTATGACCACGACAAGCCCCTTCAGTTCAGATTTTAAACGAAAGCAAAGGTCTTTGATCGCCCCCATATCCAGATCCACTGTCTTCCCGATGAAACGGATCCCATTGATGGATTCTGCTCCGGCGATCAATTGATCCCCCAAATGTGAGGCCTTTTCCTGGGTCAGTCGTGCAACCTCTTTTTGTAGTCGACTATTGTCGTCCTTCAACTGCCGAACCTGTCCTATGGGATTTTTGGGGTTCTTCACTTCTTCGGCGATCTCCCGAAGTTGATCCATCTTTTCGTGAATATACGATTCTGCGGCTTTTCCCGTAATGGCCTCGATCCTTCTAATTCCGGCTGCAACCGCTGATTCGTGGACAATGAGGAAAAGACCAATATCCCCAGTAGCCTGAACATGGGTTCCACCACATAGTTCGATACTCGAACCAAACTTGATCGCCCTGACCGTATCCCCATACTTCTCACCGAACAGGGCCATTGCGCCCATATCGAGGGCTTCTTTCTGTGGGATGTTCCTGAATTCTTCTAAGGTGAGGTTCTGACGGATTCGTTCATTCACACGCCCTTCGATCTCACGGATCTCTTCCTGGGTCAATTTCTGAAAGTGGCTAAAGTCGAAACGCAGGTGATCCGGAGCGACCAATGATCCTTTTTGTTCTACATGGGTACCCAGTACCTCCCTCAGGGTTTCATGGAGGAGGTGTGTAGCGGAGTGGTTTCGTGCGGTAGAGATCCGCTCCCCTCTGTCAACTACAGCTGTAAAGGGAAAGTGAAGATTTTCAGGCAGCTTCTCGGCATAGTGAACGATCTGACCATTCTCTCTCTTGGTATCGAAAATCCGGATCCGTTCATCTTCAGCTTCGATAAACCCTTTGTCTCCAACTTGACCCCCACCTTCCGGATAGAATGGGGTCATGGTGAAAACGAGCTGGTAAAAGCTTTTTTTCTTTTGCTGGACCTGACGATAAGCCGCAATCCTGATCGAACTCTCCAATCGGTCGTAACCGACAAACTCTTCCTGGTCATCATCAAGTAGGGTCACCCAATCCCCTGTTTCCAGGGATGTGGCCTGTCGGCTGCGTTCCTTTTGGGCGGCCATCTCCTTTTGGAATCCCTTCTCATCAAGAGAATATCCCCTTTCTCGAAGGATGAGTTGTGTCAGATCCAATGGAAAACCGAAGGTGTCAAAGAGTTCGAATGCCTGCTTGCCAGATACTTGCCCATCTTTTGTGGACTCCAGGATCTGATTGAGACGATTGAGGCCTTGTTCCACGGTACGTAGGAATCCTGCCTCCTCTTCCTGGATCACTTTAACGACGAGTTCCTTTTGCGTCCGGATTTCGGGGAAGAATTCTCCCATTTCGCGTTGAAGGACCTCAACCAATCGATAGATGAAAGGTTCCTTGAGGTTGAGGAACTGATATCCGTATCGGATCGCACGACGAAGGATCCTCCGGATCACATAGCCGGCACCGTTGTTGGAGGGAAGTTGCCCATCCGCGACAGCGAAACTCACTGCACGTAAGTGATCCGCGATCACCCGGAAGGCTACATCCTGTTCTTCATTCTTTCCATATGCAAGTCCGGAAATCTTCTCGATCTCCCGAATGATGGGTTGAAAGACATCCGTGTCATAATTGGATTTCTTGTCCTGAAGGGCCATGCAAAGCCTTTCGAAACCCATTCCTGTGTCGACATGTCTTGCAGGAAGATGAACCAGAGTGCCATCTGCCTTACGATTGAATTCCATGAAGACCAGGTTCCATATCTCTACGACCAAAGGATGATCCTGATTGACCAGGGAATCACCCGGAACGCTATTCCTTTCCTCATCCGAACGCAGGTCGATGTGGATCTCTGAGGAGGGACCACA
>JAJLJK010000364.1:0-2217 GCA_033844885.1 Bacteroidota bacterium
CTCACCGGTTCCAACATAAAAGGTGTTGGTGTTGGTGGGATCATAGGCGATCGCTGTGACCGCAATGTTGTCCCAAAAATCCCCAACGGAAATCCATTGTGAGCTAGGATTGGTAATATCATTGTTATACCACAATCCTCCTGTCACGCCACCGGCCCAAACCTTTTTGTGGTTGGGATCATTGGGGTCATACATGATCGCCCGGACGCGTCCTCCGACATTGTTGGGACCTCGCTCTACCCATGGGGTGGATATGGCTCCTGGTGTGAATTGGGTTTGTTGTAGGAATTGTGAAATGGATTCATAGACCGGTATCAATCGCTCAGGTGCAGGTCGACCAAGGGCCGGATCAATGGTAGCAAGGAAATCCTGCTCCCATGCCAGGTCAGGTCTGTCCTTTTTGGGCATTGCCTTGATCTGGTCTGGAGTGAGTCCATGTCTTTGAGAATAGCGGTGTGCTTGGAGATATTCACGAAGCTCCGCTTTGGGATCCTCAGGTCTCTGATATAACCATAGGGATGATCCACCAATAATGATGGTTACAAGGAGTATAATCCTTTTCATGGGCCGGGGTATTGGGTTAAATCGGGCTTTTGGCCGGCAAAATATACTCCTTTTTCTCGAAAATGCTATATATCAACCAATTGAGAACCTATTTGTAGGACAAAAAAAATGCCCCGAAAATCGGGGCATTTCATTGAAATGAAGACTTATTGGATCTCCAACTTGATCACTGAATGACCTGTATCTTCTTCTATGTGAAGGAAATACATTCCCGGGGGATTCGATCCCAGATCAAGAGAATACTCGACCTTCCCTGGTTGAGTATCCAGAGATGAACTCCAAACAATCTGTCCGGCAACATTGTGTAGCTCAAGAGACAATGTGGTTGACCTCTCTACCCCAAAATTCAAAGTGACCCTTCCATGGGTAGGATTTGGGAAAAGATTCAATCCATGCTCTTTGGCCCATTCGTCCAACCCCACACGGTTGATCGTATAAAGACCAGATTCGCTTGTACAACCGTTCTCATTGGTGACGATCACCTTATACTGTCCAGGTGTCGTTGGGTAGAACACCTGATTGGTATCGCCGGGCAAGGGATTCCCGCTCGCATCCAACCACTGGTATTTGACACCCGTTACCGAGCAGGTCATGATTCCCCAAGTGACGGTTACCTGTGGAACTGGAGGATTCGAATAGATATTCATGGTGTCGGTCATTTCTCCGACACAACTTCCAACGGGCACATAATAGGATACGGTATATTTTCCTGGGCCCAGCTGGGATGGATCCACTTGGGTCGCCGTGTCTCCATTCACCGTATAGACCCCTCCAAATGGGAATCCCCAGTTCAAGGTCTCGATCGGATCATTTTCGCAAAGGTCCTTTGGGGTAAGGAAGATCGCGGGCTCTTGCTCTACCCTGATCTGTACCGAAGCAGAGTCCGAACATCCAAAAGAATTAGAATAGACATACCAAACAGTATGGAATCCAACACCCGCAGCCTGTGGATCGAACTGGCCATTGGACACAAAGTTCCCTTTGTAAAATCCTCCGACAGGGGATCCGCCCGACAGCGTCACACTCCCTGTACTCACACATTGATTCGGAATATTGGATTGGGTGACCGTCGGCCTTGGATTCACCGTCAGGCTCAAAGGAGCGGACTGAACAGAATCCAACGTACGACAAGGATCCGAAGATCGCAGGTAAGCTGTGATCTGATCTCCAGGCTGCAAGTTGGCGAATAGCTGTGTGGCTGAGGTACCTCCAAATCGAGAACCGTTCAAATACCACTCATAGGTTGGGAAGGGACCGGGATTGGTCGGATTTGCCGTCACCAGCACCTGATCTCCTTCACAAATGGTGGTAGAAGAGGGCATTAGGGCCAATGAAGGCACAACAGAAGAATTCACGGTGATGAATGCAGATCGATAGACCGAGTCTTGACCTGCGGCATTCATCGCAACGAGGGACACGGAATAAGTTCCTGGAGTGCCGTAGAACACCTTAGGATCCTTTGCTGTGCTTGTAGATGGAGACCCTCCGGGAAAATACCACTGATAGGATCCGACATAACCTGTGGAAATTTCATGGAATTGTGCGGAATCTGAGGAGCAGATCACCGTATCACCCAAGAGGTCAGCAACTGGTGAACTCAGAGGTGTACCGGTAATGTTGATATTATCCAGATAAAGGTTGTTTCCGTAATCG
>JAJLJK010000365.1:0-1755 GCA_033844885.1 Bacteroidota bacterium
AAGATGAACAGTATTCTTTATCTGGATAGCAACTTCACTGCGATCCAGGTATTGTCCGGACTTTCCCTTGCTGTCTTTGCTCGAATGTTCTTTCGGGGGTTTTCCTCTTTTTGGATGATCCTGTTCTACATCCTGCTGATCCTTACCCTTTCCAGAGCCACCATACTCGCTGGAACCATGGTATTGCTATTCCTTTTGGTTCCAAGGAAGTATAGGCTCTTCTCCGCCCTTATGGCGATCGTCGGTGGGATCATCACCTTATTGTATTTTCAGAATGACCCCAGTTTTCATACCAAATTCGAGATCTTTTCCCTCACCTGGAATTACCTGAAAGATGCCTCACCTTTTCAAATCATCTTCGGAGCCGGATGGAGCCGAGCAGTGGAGCATCTTGGGATGGGTGCCCATACATTGATATCCACCTATTTGATCGAAGGTGGATCGATCTTTTTCATTTTGATGACCTGGTTCTGGTTGGCGAATATCAAAGCCAGTCGGAAATGGAGCCTCCTTCTACTTATCCCGTTCTGGATCGCAGGACTTTCCTTTGCATTCACCGCCCCATTTGTGTTTGTGGTCCTTGCATTGATCCAGGTATCGGTCTACCAGAAAGAGGAGCATAGCGAACTCTATACCAGGATATTGAATTAAAAAAGCCTCGCATTTCTGCAAGGCTTTCATATTGTCGGAGCTTTTGCTGTGTTATTGGACCCAATCGGCAATAAAGAGATTGGTGGCTCGTGTCCCTCCGTTCACTCGATTCGATGAGAAGATCAGCTTCTTACCATCCGGGCTAAACATTGGGAAAGCATCAAAGACCCCATCCCATGTCACTTGCTCCAGACCGGTTCCATCCAGGTTGATCAAGAATAGATTGAATGGATATCCTTTTTCTGTGTGATGATTCGTAGAGAAAATGATCTTTTGACCATCAGGAGTGAAAAAAGGAGCCCAATTGGCTTGACCAAGGTGAGTGACCTGACGCGCATCCGATCCATCTGCATTGGCCACGAAAATTTCCATGTTGGTCGGCTTTACAAGACCTTGTTGTAAAAGGTCTTTGTACTCAGCCACATCTTCATCGGATTTGGGTCGGCTTGCTCTCCAGACGATCTTGCTTCCATCGGGTGAAAAGAAAGCTCCTCCGTCGTATCCAAGATCATGGGTGATCTGCTGGATGTTCGATCCATCGATATCACAGACGTAAAGATCGAGGTCGCCATTTCGAAGACTCGTAAAAATGATCTTGTCACCATTGGGTGAGATGGTGGCCTCAGCATCATATCCAGGTCCACCAATGATCTTCCGAAGATCACTTCCATCAGGACGTGCCGTATAGATCTCAAAATCTGGATAGATCGGCCAAACATATGCGCCATCTTCTCTCTTTTCCGGTTCTGGTGGACAATTCTCACCACCTTCGTGGGTACTGGCAAAAATAATGGTGGTATCGCCAGGCATCCAGTAAGAACAGGTGGTTCTCCCGTTTCCGGTACTCACCATGGTGGGTTTTGAATTCTTCAGATCGTCCTTCATCCAATTGAAGCTGAAGATCTGATCGCATTTCAGTCCCCACTCCTCATTGTTGGATTGAAACACCAGTCGGGTACCGTCAAAACTGAAATAGGCCTCAGCATTGTCCCCTCCGAATGTGAGTTGTTGGATATTCTGCAGGTGTTTTTCCTCATCATAGTGGATCTGTGACTTTCTTGTGGCTCCACTGTAACCATCCTCGGAACCTTCTCCACCTTCTTT
>JAJLJK010000366.1:0-19580 GCA_033844885.1 Bacteroidota bacterium
TGAATCTCGACCTCAACACCATCAACTTTGGATTTGCCTTGTTCTTCTAGCTCTCTTTTCATTTTTGTTTTTGGCCCCGCCGTATGGCGGGGTTTTTTATTTTTATACCTCATCAAAATACCCTGACCATGCCATTCATCATTCCCGGGATCATATTCCTGGTCCTATTGATCTTCTTTGGGTTCTTTGTCGTGAAACAACAGACAGCAGCCCTGATTGAACGCTTTGGAAAATTCCAATCAGTTCGATTTCCAGGCCTTCATTTCCGAATTCCCGTCGTGGACCGGATCGCCGGCCGCATATCCCTGAAGATCCAACAGCTGGATGTGATGGTGGAGACGAAGACCAAGGATGATGTATTTGTTCGGATCAAGGTCTCCGTACAGTTCGTCATTCTCAAGGAATCGATCTATGATGCATTCTACAAACTAGAAAGCCCTTATGATCAGATCACATCCTATGTATTCGATACGGTTCGAGCCGAAGTGCCAAAAATGAGACTGGACGATGTCTTTGTTCGCAAGGATGACATAGCCATCGCGATCAAGCGAGAACTGGAGGAGTATATGAGATCCTATGGATATGGGATCATCAAAGCCCTGGTCACCGACATCGATCCGGATCAGGAGGTCAAGAATGCGATGAACCATATCAATGCTGCGGAACGAAGAAAGACCGCCGCCGAATATGAAGGTGAAGCCGAACGAATTAGGATCGTAGCCAAGGCTAGTGCCGAGGCTGAGAGTAAGAGACTCCAGGGACAGGGGATCGCCGATCAACGTCGTGAGATCGCAAGAGGACTTGAAGATTCTGTGGAAATGTTGAATAACACCGGCATCAACCCGCAGGAAGCCAGTGCCCTGATCGTGATCACACAGCATTATGATACCCTTCAGTCCATTGGGGAAACCCAAAACTCAAAGCTGATCTTCCTCCCCAACTCTCCCAATGCTGCCAGTGACATGCTCACGCAACTCGTGGCCTCAATGACCGCAGGAAATGAGCTGGGAAGGATGGAAAACCCTTCCTCATCCAAACCGAAATCGTAATTTCGCAAGCTCAATTTCAAGAAAGATGATCCCAAAGTTCCTCGTTGGAGACAACACAGATCAGCCCGAAGCGGTGTATATCATTCACACCGAGTTTCCCCGATTCGTTCTCAACCTTGAGAATGACGAGGTGGAATGGTTCGATGACCTCGAGGGCGAGGATGAAGGTGAGATCACCAATGAAGTGACCAAATTGATCGCTGAAGCGGAAGAGTTTTATCAACGAGAAGTGGAACGATACGAGTCCCTCTGATATCACAACCCCGCAGATGCGGGGTTTTTTTATGACCAGACGCGAACACTACATATTGAATGCGAAATTATCCTACCCGGTGATGCTCGGACAGTTGGGGCATATCACTGTGGGCGTGGCGGATAGTGTCATGGTCGGACAATTAGGGGCCTTTCCTCTGGCAGCCGTATCCCTGGCCAATAGCTTGTTCGCAGTTCCATTTGTATTTGGGATGGGCCTGGCATATGGAATTACACCACTTGTAGCGAATGCGGACGGTTCAGGTGATCGGAATAAGATCGCCAGGGTTCTCAGGAATGGGGTGGTTCTCTGTTTTTGGGCCGGACTTGCCATGGCACTTCTGACCTTTGGAACCAAAGCCATCGGACCGCATCTTGGACAGGATCCGAAGGTTCTTGAGTTGAGCCTTCCCTACCTCATGCTCATCGGAGGCAGTATCCTCCCATTGATGGTCTTCTTTGGCCTCAAGCAATTCTGTGAGGGTCTATCGGATACCAAGGTGGCCATGAGGGTATCGGTAGGTGCTAACCTACTGAACATCCTCCTCAACTACCTCCTGATCTTTGGTCATTTTGGCTTTCCGGAACTTGGATTGAATGGAGCGGGGTGGGCCACCCTCATCAGTCGTGTCATCATGGTGATCGTGATGATCCTTTACGTATGGAAGGTTAACCGTTTCCATCAGTACACCTCTCTTTTCAAGAAGATCCCGGTGACCTTGAAGGGGATCGCAGAGATATGGAAACTAGGGGCACCTACCGGATTACAATACATCTTTGAGGTTGGGGCATTTGCAACGGCTGCGATCATGATCGGACAGATCGGACCTCTTCCCCAAGCGGCTCACCAGATCGCGATCAACCTTGCATCCGTTAGTTACATGATGGCAAGCGCATTTGGGGTTGCTGCCACCATTCGGGTTGGGAATCAACTCGGCCGAAAGGACTATGAGACCATGCGTTATGCGGCGAGAACATTATTTGTCATGACCATTGTATTCATGTTGATCACCGGAGCCATTTTCCTTTTGGGAAGACATGCCCTTCCTTCCCTGTATACCGATGACATGGAAGTGATCCTGATCGCTGGACAATTATTGATCATCGCTACCATCTTTCAGTTAGGAGATGGCCTTCAGGTCACCGCACTCGGTGCCCTTAGGGGGCTCAGTGACGTCAAGGCACCCACCCTGATCACTTTTGTGGCCTATTGGGTCCTTGCTCTTCCGATCGGATACTTGTTGGGGCTCACCTGGGGAATGGGTGCGACCGGAATATGGTATGGCCTTGCCATGGGTTTGACCATTAGTGCGGGACTGCTCCTGTGGCGATTCCATAAAAAATCAGCGAGGTACAGGTAAGCATAGCCAGCGGTTTCCTAATTTCAAGGCATGCTTCGGATTGCCTTTATCTCCCGCGCAAGCCTTTACGATCAACCGGGAGGAGACACCATTCAGATTCAGGAGACCGCCAATGCTCTTCGCAGGGAGGGGCATGAAGTCGATATTCTTCTTTCAGGGACTCCTTTGGTGGAAGATGGCTATGACCTGGTTCATTTTTTTAACCTGGGGCGTCCGGCAGATCTATTGCGTTATATGCCGTTGGACATACCACTTGTAATATCTCCCATTCTGGTGGATTACTCTCAAGTTGAGAAGAACCATCCGTCTCCCATTCGACGATCCTTGTTCAGGATCTTTGGGGGAAACGGCATGGAATTCCTCAAGGTGATGGGGCGTTCTCTAAGTCGATCGGATCTCTTTCCAGGTTGGGGATACATTCTACGAGGTCACTGGCGTTCATGTCGCTACCTATTGGCGTCTGCCCAGGCTGTGATTCCCACGACCGAAGCGGAAGCGGAAAGATTAAAGGCAGAGTTCGGACATATTCCCCTTTCAAGGGTCATTGGATTGGGGATTTCAGACCTCTTCCTAAACCTGACTCCTCCTCTTGTTCGAAAGGGGATCATTTGCGTTGGAAGGATCGAGCGAAGAAAGAATCAATTGAACCTGATACGAGCTGTTCGGGATCTGGACATTCCTTTGACGATAGTGGGCCCCGTAGCGAGAAATCAACCAGACTATGTGGCAGAATGTAAAAAAGAGGCAGGAGCCAATGTTCAGTTTATCGGACCAGTGAAACAAAGTGACCTGATCCCACTCTATCTTTCCCATCAGGTTCTCGCTATGCCTTCCTACTTCGAAACCTATGGGCTGACCGGGATCGAAGGTCTTGCCTGCGGATGCAACATGGTATATTCGGAAGGAGGAGATGCCGTGGAGGTTTATTCCGAACACGCTTTCTCATGCCATCCGGATGATCCAAAAAGTATTCGCGAAGCACTGCTCAAGGCTCTTGAAATTCCAAATGAGATCCCAGGACCAGCTTTTTTTAAGGAGCACGATTGGAAACATGTGGCAAGGGAGACCCTTGACGTTTATCAATTGGTAATGAAAAGGTCGACATGAAGATCGGGATCCTGGGTTCAAGGGGAATACCCAACCAATATGGCGGGTTTGAGGAATTGGCTGAACACCTTGCTGAAGGCCTTGTCGCGCATGGGCATCAGGTGACCGTGTACAACAGCAGTCGACATCCCTACAAGGAAAAGGAATTCAAAGGAGCGAGGATCGTTCGTATTCCGGATCCGGAAGGTTGGTTGGGAACAGCAGGACAATTCCTTTACGATATGATGGCGATGTGGGATACGAGGAAGCAAAAATTCGACGTGCTTCTTCAACTGGGGTACACCAGCTCCTCGGTATGGTGGTGGCTACATCCAAGAAAGACCAAGGTCGTGACCAATATGGATGGACTGGAATGGAAGCGAACCAAATATAATCCCCTGGTTCAACGATTCCTCCGATATGCCGAGACCCTTGCGGTCCACCACAGTCATTTGCTGATCGCTGATAACCCCGCCATTGAAGAATATCTGAATGAAAAGCACAAAAGTCAGGTGGTCCACATTCCTTACGGGGCCAACATTCCCGTATCACCCGATAAGGAGATCCTGAAGGATTTTGACCTTGTCGAGAATGAGTATTTTCTGAGCATTGCCAGAATGGAACCAGAGAACAATTGGGAAAGCATCCTCAAGGGGTATATGGAAAGTGAGAGTGCATTCCCTTTTCTGGTGATCGGAAACATGGAGAATCAATTCGGAAGAAAACTAAAAAAGCAATTCGACCATCCCGGGATCCGATTCATCGGACCGATCTATGACAAGTCGGTGTTGAATTCCTTGAGATTTCATTCCAGATTGTATTTCCATGGTCACTCTGTCGGTGGAACCAACCCATCGCTTTTGGAGGCAATGGCCTGTAGCGCTGAGATCTGCGCTCATAAGAATGTTTTCAATGAGGCGGTTTTGGGGGATCGAGGATTGTATTTTCTGGACAGCACGGATGTGGTCAATGCGATCCGAACCGCAGAACCGGGGGAACAATCTCAAAGGATGATCCGGCAGAATCTAGCAGCCATCCGTGAAAGATACAACTGGCCACTTGTCGTGGAACAGTATGAGTTAACCATGGAGACCACCCTTCGCTAGGTTCCTACAGATCGTCCTCGAACCATGTTCCAAATGGTCACCAGAATGATCTTGATGTCCAGAAGGAAGGACCAATTCTCCAAATAATAGACATCCGCCCTGACCCTTGCCTCCATCGATGCAGGATCAGATACTTCTCCCCTCAATCCTCTGCTTTGTGCAAGACCAGTGAGACCCGGTGGAATCAGGTGTCGTACCATGAACGTATCGATCAGCCGTCGGTACTCGTCCGTATGTTTCAACATATGTGGACGTGGGCCCACCATTGACATTTGACCCAGAAATACATTCCACAATTGCGGAAGTTCATCGAGATTGTGTCGGCGAAGGAATCTACCTGCCCGGGTGATCCGGGGATCGTTCTCTGTTGCCTGAACCTCATCCGCTCGATCATTCACTACCATGGTCCTGAGCTTGATACAATCAAACGTATCGTTATTGATCCCGGACCGTTTCTGCCGAAAAAAGATAGGACCTCTGGAATCCGTCTTGATCCATATCGCCACCATGGGAAGGAACCAGGGAAAGATCAGGACCATTAAAAGGAAGCTGGTCAAAATGTCAAAGGTTCTCTTCAGAAGTCGGTTGTGCCAGAGTTCAAGGGGTTCCTTTCGGGGATAGATCACAGGGACGGTTCCCAGGAGTTCCATGGATGAGTTGGTTAGATTCCGAACCCCAAGGCGCGGTAGATACCTGAATCGCAGGAGGTTCTGCTCCGAAAATCGGTACCAATCCTGAATTCTCTTATCATCCGGAGGCAAAGCGATATAGACCTCCTCTACCTGTTCGATCCCGCGAACCTCATTGGGGTCACCTTCGATCACTTGTTGATGTATCCTAAGACCGAACTCGGGATGGGCCTCAACCTGCTCGATGAAATCATCGGCCACCTCTCCACCGCCCACCAAAATGACCATCCTGGCATTCCGCGGCTTACCAAGGAAGCGACGCAGCCAGTTGAAAAAAACGACTCTGAAGAGCATCCCAGAAAGGGTGAAAGCAGCAAAGAAATATCCAAAGAAAAGTCGGCTGTAAACGAATTTCTTAAGGACCACCAACATCAAGGCTAGAGTGGCAAATTGGATGATGAGGGTTTTGATCTGTCCCCAGATACTAGTTCGGATCTCGGTGGTGGGACGGATCTCATAGATCTTCAATACCTGAGATACAAGGATCCAGGTAAGGTTCAGGAAGATCCAAAGTTGGATGTAGTAATTGAAGTATTCCTCATTGGTCACCCGAAGGTCATCAAACCTTAGAATACCAGCCAACAGGATCGATCCATTCAACAGGAGTAGATCCGCCAGAAGCTGAACATATCTAAGCAATTGTGCACTCCGGGTATGCATTGGTCACTCGGACTTCAATAGGGTTCTTAAATAGGCGATCTGCATCGGATGAAGGTCATCCTTGTTCTTTTCTATATAATCACTGATCAATTGACGGTAATCCTCATCCTTAGCAAAGACCTTCAGGGCATCCCGGGATTTATTCCGAACCTGTCGGTGAAAGTAAAAGGCCCCTTGAACCAGGTTATCGATCAATTGGTCATTACAATAGTTGATCCCTGCCAGCCATTCGATCGCAGGAACACGGACAATGAAATCATATTTGGCTCCGGTGTAGGCAACCACTGAATCGATGGCATCCCTATCCTTCATCACCATCGCGGCGAGCAACTGTCGGGTCAGACCAAGACTGGCACTCCTCGGGGTTACCATGGAACGGGTCATAGCATAATACCCGGGTGCATTTTCCTGAAAGGTAAAACCCAGCCGGGCAAGGGCCTTTTCAGCAGCCGAATAGGATGAATCAGTCAGGAGCATCTTGAGATCAGGTTCCAACTCTGCAGGAATATTCTCGAGGTTCTCTGCCACCCGCTTTCTAAGCAAAAGGGGGCCTTTTAAGGCAGTACGTACCGCTTCCACCTGAGGATATTCCCCTTCCATCAGATAATCAAGGGCCTGCATTTGGGCAAAGAGAGAGGGATCATTTTCCAGAAAGTGGATCAACAATGAATAGGGATATCCTGCATTTCCGATCTCCCGGATCGCTCTGACCCGCGAATAGGTCTTTCGTCCTTCGAAGGCCTGGTTGACCCACTTGGCCGAATCCTTGGATTCCTGAAGCGCCATTAACAACAGACCGGATGGATCAACGGTCCAATATCTGATACTATCAGCATGTTGAGGAATCACGAATGCCGCCAAAGAATCGCCCATCCAAAGATCTTCGAACTGGATCTCACCGGATCGGAGTTTCCACTCGATCCGAAGTGGAAGTCGGAAGAGGTCAGCCTTGCCGTAGGTCAATACCCTTTGGTTGAAATCCAGGCGAAGGGAATCTCCGATTCGATCCTCGGTTACAGATACCATAGGCATTCCGGGCTGTTCGAGCCACTGATGGAAGAACCAATCCAAAGGAGCGAGATATTGCCCTTCCATTTCCCGTTGAAGGTCAGGGGTTTCTGCAAGACCATAGCTTCCCCTTTCCAAATACTGAAGGAGAGCCTTTTTGAATTTCGCATCTCCCAAAAGGTCATTCATCATTTCAAGGACCAGGGCCCCTTTTTGGTAAAACCGCAGGCTTCCTGCCTCCGGGTCCATGATGGGTTTAGGCTCCCTATCGGTCAATACCAGTTGAGTCAGGTTTTGAATGGCCATTTCTCGTTCGAGGAGATATTCGGTCTCTCCCAGAAACTTCCGGATCGCCATCCATTGATAATACGTGGCAAAGCTCTCATGGAGCCAATGGTGTTTCGCGCAGGTCGAGGTAACCAGATTACCAAACCATTGATGGGCCAATTCATGTGCATTCACGCCCAGATAGGCCCGGTCATGAAAGTTGTAGGCATCATTGGAAAGAAAGTCTCCATATATGGTGGCAGTAGTATTCTCCATGGCCCCGTGCAGGAAGTCCTTCACCGGAACCTGACTGTACCTTTCCCAGGGATAAGGTACTGGGATCTGCTGACTGAAAAAATCGAAGAGTTCGCGATTCTTGAAATAGGTGTAAGAATAGGTCCCTTCCCAATCTGGATAATAGTAATTGGTGAGGGAGCGACCAGTTCCGGAGGTTTCCTCGCGACTGGCATACTTTCCGATCGCCAACATGATCAGGTAGCTGCTCATTGGACGTCGCATGGAAAAGGTATAATGACGGATCCCATTCTCCTCTTTTACTTCTCTGTCCTCCCAGTTGCCAACCACCTCGTATCTTGAATCGAAAGAAATATGAAGTCGAATGATCATTTTGTCATTCTGTGCATCCACATGAGGGATCCAATGACGATGATCGATCCCTTGCCCCTGAGTCCAGATCTGACGCCTGGCATCCGGTTCACCTGTTCCCCAACCCGTGAAGTAAATACCCTTTCTAGGCTGGCAGGAATATTCAACCCTTAGAGTATCGACCTCATCCTTTGCCAATGCCTTTTTGCGGATCTTGATATGGATCCCGTCAGGATAGACCTTGAAACGAGTCTTGTGCCCATCCAGCGAAAGCTCTTTCACCTCCATCTTGATCCCATCCAGCCACAGTGAATCCGTTTCGTCCTGAATTCCCTTTATGGCGATCTTCACTTTTCCGGTAACGATCCCTGAGCTGGTGTCCGGAGAGACCTCCAGATCCATAAAAAGTTGATCCATGACCAAGGGCCGTGGGGATTCACGCTGTCCGAAGGCATGAAGGGAAAAAAGGAAAAAAGCGAATAGGAGAAGGCGCGTCATAGGGTCTTGAATTTGGGCAAAAAGATAAGCAACCTTCAGAGATGTCGCTTTCCTATATTTGGCCTTATGGAGAAGAACCTCCTTGAGACACCGATCGAGTACCTGAAGGGGGTAGGCCCCCAACGGGCCGAACTCCTAAAAAAGGAGATCGGCATTTTCACCTTTGGCCAACTGTTGGAGTATTATCCCTTCAGATATGTGGACCGAACCCGATTTTACAAGATCAGGGAGATCCAGAGCGATTCAACAGAGGTCCAGATAAAGGGCCAGTTGATCAAGCTAGAGGAGATCGGAAAATCCAGGCAAAAACGATTGGTGGCCCAATTCGCTGATGATACCGGTATGGTAGAGTTGATCTGGTTTCAAGGGATCCGTTGGGTAAAACAGGGGTTGAAGGCCGGCGTGGATTACATCGTTTTTGGGAAACCCTCTTTTTTCAAGGGAAAACTGAGTTTTGCACACCCCGAATTAGAGAAGGTCGCGGACTCTTCTACCTCGTCGGATCTGGTGGGGTTACAACCGATCTATAGCAGTACAGAAAAATTATCCTCCAAGGGCCTGCATGCCAAAGGGATCGCCCGACTGATGAAAAATCTGTTGGAGCAGGTCGGGAACGTTATCCCTGAGAACCTCAGTCCAGCCCTACTGGATAAACTGAGGTTGATGCCAAAGGCGCAAGCCATGGAACAGGTTCATTTTCCTCGTTCTCCACAGCTGGCTGAGGCTGCTCGAAATCGATTGAAATTTGAGGAGTTCTTCTTCATTCAGTTGGGACTCCTTCATCAAAAGAACCTTCACAAGGCCCGATTCAAGGGATACGTTTTCGAAAAGGTTGGTGATCATTTCAACCAATTCTTTCACCGCCATCTTCCCTTTGAACTTACTGGTGCTCAAAAGAGGGTGCTCAAAGAGATCCGAAAGGACCTGCGCGCAGGCGTACACATGAATCGTCTGGTACAGGGAGATGTCGGATCCGGAAAGACCATTGTGGCCTTGATGTCCATGTTGCTTGCATTGGATAATGGATTTCAAAGTTGCCTGATGGCCCCTACGGAGATCCTGGCTACACAACATTTCAACAGTTTGGTCGAGCTGTTGGAACGAATGAACATCAATGTCGCCCTGCTGACCGGGTCCACCAAACCTGCCGCGCGAAAAAAGATCCACCAAATGCTCGAGGACGGGACCCTTCACTTGATCGTCGGTACCCATGCATTGATCGAAGAGAAGGTGAAATTCAAGAATCTCGGACTTGCGGTGATCGATGAACAACATCGTTTCGGGGTCGCACAGCGTGCCGCACTTTGGAAGAAGAACACCCTTCCACCTCATATTCTGGTGATGACGGCAACTCCCATACCTAGAACCCTTGCCATGAGCCTGTATGGCGACCTTGACATTTCGTTGATTGATGAACTTCCTCCCGGAAGGAAACCCATTCGGACAGAACACCGATTTGACAGTCATAGGCTAAGGATCTTCGACTTCATGAAGAAGGAGATCGCCAAGGGGCGACAGATCTACGTGGTATATCCTCTGATCGAAGAAAGCGAGACTTTGGATTATAAAGACCTGATGGATGGGTATGAAAGTATCTGTCGGGAATTTCCTAAACCCCATTTTCAGGTAAGTATCGTTCATGGGAAGATGAAGGCCGAGGACAAAGACCTTGAAATGGAACGTTTTGCTTCAGGCAAGACACAGATCATGGTGGCTACCACCGTCATCGAGGTAGGGGTGAACGTTCCAAATGCATCGGTCATGGTCATAGAAAGTGCCGAAAGGTTTGGGCTTAGCCAGCTACACCAGCTCCGCGGGCGGGTGGGCCGGGGGGCGGAGCAATCCTACTGTATCCTAATGACCGGACATAAGTTGAGCAATGACGCCAAGACCAGGATGGAAACCATGGTCAGGACCAACGACGGATTCGAGATCGCCGATGTGGACCTTCGATTACGGGGTCCGGGTGACCTGATGGGGACTCGCCAAAGTGGAGCCCTTGACCTAAGGATCGCAGACCTGAGCAAGGATGCGCCCATCCTGAATCTAGCCAGACAATATGCCGAGTATATCCTGAAGAATGACCCCAATCTGGAGAGCTCCGAGAACCAGAATATCCGAAAGGGATTCCTCGCAAGGAGCCGTGGTAAGACCCAGTGGAGTCGGATTTCATAAAACTTTAACAACGGAATGGAACCTGAGATACTCCGAGTCGTTATCTCATTGTCTATTTTTGCCTTCCTCTATTCAAAGGACCCGGGATGTCTCCACTCAAAAAGATCGTTAAACGCGGACATATCTATCACGTCTATTATCGACGAAGTGGGGCATATCGCTTTATCGGAAAGAATTTCTCGAAGCTCTTCATCACGTTGATCGCTCTCGGGATCCTGGCATGGGCGTTCAATACGTTCATCCTCGATATCGGTAGTATCACCGAGTACATCTTCGAACACTATAACAAGTTGGTGATCCTTGGATCCCTCTTTGCTTCTGAGATCGCTCTTGGGATCCTTCCCCCTGACCTGTATATCGCCTGGGCAAAGGAATTTCCGCATCCATGGGCCATGGTGGCCCTTCTTGGAGGATTGAGCTATACAGGTGGGGTCATCAGTTACTTTCTTGGAACCGGTCTGTATCGTGTTCCAAGGATCCACGACTGGGTGGACCTGAAATTCAGGAATCAATTTCAACAGATCCGGCGTTATGGTGGGCTTCTGATCTTTATCAGCGCACTCACCCCCCTCCCCTTTCCTCCGGTCTGTGTGGTGGCAGGAGTGGTACGTTTTCCCTTCAGGACCTTTCTGATCGTGGCCCTTAGCCGGATCATTCGTTTCTTCCTGTATGCCGCGGTGATCTTCTCGGTATTCTAATTTTCTTCATCCCCAAATGATCGGATGCACCTCCATCCCCCGAAAGGGAAAAAGGAGCCCTACATCCTCATCGGTTTATTACTTTTGCCCATCATCACGAGAAAAAAATCCCAATGAAGGTTTCCTATAACTGGATCAAGGAATTATTGACGGTTGATATTCCCGTCGAGGAAGCAGCTTCACTACTTACAGACACAGGCCTAGAGGTTGAGGGTGTGGACAGGATCGACTCCGTCGAGGGAGGCCTTGAAGGCGTCGTCGTTGGACAGGTCCTTACCTGCGAACAACACCCAAATGCGGACCGCCTAAAGGTCACCACCGTGGATGTTGGCACCGGAACCCCGCTCCATATCGTTTGTGGAGCACCGAATGTCGATAAAGGCCAAAAGGTTTTAGTTGCCACAGTTGGTTCCACTTTATACCCCAATGGAGAACCCCTTAAGATCAAAAAAGGAAAGATCCGGGGAGAAGTTTCGGAAGGAATGATCTGTGCCGAAGATGAACTCGGCCTGGGGACCAGTCACGATGGGATCATGATCCTTGCAGATGATGCCCCGATCGGAGTTGCTGCGGCAGATTATCTCGAATTGCAACCTGATCATGTGATCGAGATCGGCTTGACACCGAACAGATCTGATGCTATGTCGCATTATGGTGTGGCTCGAGACCTGAAGGCTGCTCTCAAAAGAAAAGGGATCGACTCCACTCTTGACCTTCCTAGCGTTTCTGCGTTCAAGGCGGACGATCGAAGCATGACCATTCCCGTTGAGATCCGCAATAAGGAAGCCTGTCCAAATTACATGGGGGTTACTCTGAGTGGAATAGAAGTCAAGCCTTCACCGAACTGGCTGCAGGAAAAACTTCGAGCGATCGGATTGAGCCCTATCAACAACGTGGTCGACGCTACCAATTATGTTCTTCATGAGATCGGCCATCCCCTTCACGCTTTTGATGCCGACAAGATCAAAGGTTCGAAAGTGATCATTGACACGGTAGCTCCGGAAACCCGTTTCACTACCCTGGATGAAAAAGAAAGAACCCTTTCGGATTCAGACCTAATGATCCAGAATGAGGAGGGTCCGATGTGTATCGCCGGGGTCTTTGGTGGTCTTGATTCAGGGGTAACGGAAACCACTCAAAATATTTTCATAGAATCGGCATGGTTTAATCCTGTTTGGGTACGTAAGACCGCCAAAAGGCATGGATTGAATACGGATGCTTCTTTCCGATATGAACGAGGGGTGGATCCCAGAATGACCGAATATGCTCTGAAAAGAGTGGCCTTGCTGATCAAGGAGATCGCCGGAGGGAAGATCAGTTCCGAGATCGTTCAGGATGGTAAGGATCAGTTCGAGGATCATCCTGTGACCTTGAATTACAGGCAAATGAATCGCCTCATCGGTCAGGATATTCCCAAAGAAGATATCTACGAAATCCTTCAAAGTTTGGAGATCCGAATTTTAGCCGAAAATGGTGAGGAGTTGCATTTGGCAGTGCCCCCGTATCGAATGGATGTGACCCGTCCGGCAGATGTGATCGAGGAGATCCTCAGGATTTATGGGTACAACCATATTGAAATGCCGGATCAGATCCAGATGACCGTCGAACCATTCCGACCCAATGACCCATCGAGGATCCGTAGAATGCTTATGGAAAATCTTGTGGGGATGGGATTCTATGAGATCCAGTGTCTCAGCCTGACAAAAGAGGCCTATTATAACGAACTCTCTTCATTTTCTAAGGACGAAAGGGTAAATATCCTGAATCCACTCAGCCAAGATCTGAATGTGATGCGCCAAACCATGCTCTTTGGTGGTTTGGAGACCATTTCAAGGAATATCAGCCACAAGAGAAAGGACCTTATGGCCTTTGAACTTGGTAAAACCTATTTCAAAAAGGGGGAAGGAAAATACGAAGAGATCGAACAGATCGCCCTTTGGGTGACAGGAAACCAAAATCTCCAAAATTGGAGTGGCCATTCTAGACCCGCAAATTTCTTCTACCTGAAGAGCACCGTGATGAACCTTGGACAACGACTTGGGCTTCAGGTGACCTCCGAAGAAAATTGGGATTCTGAAATGATGGAGGATGGATTGACACTTCATTTCAATGGACAACCGGTATTTCGGTTCGGACTCGTCAAAATGGATCTCCTAGCCAACCTCGATATCGAACAACCCGTTTACTATGCAGAAGGAGATTGGCAAACCTTGCTGAAACTGGCAGCCCGTTCAAGACCAAAAATGAAGGATCTACCCAGATTCCCAATTGTAAAAAGGGATCTTGCCCTCCTTCTGGATATGAATATTCGATTCAATGACCTACAGGAAGCTGCTAGAAAGACCGAACGAAAACTGTTGTCAGGGATCGAACTTTTTGATGTGTATACCGGGGATAAGTTACCGGAAGGAAAAAAGAGTTACGCTATCAGTTTCTATCTCTCTGACCCGAACAAGACATTAACGGATAATGTTGTGGATAGGGTGATGGATAAAATGATCAAAACCTTTGAAAGTCAATTCAATGCAAAATTACGTTCGTAGGATCCTGATCGTAGGGCTACTAATGGTTTCCATTAGCCTATTTTCTCAAACCATCCCCCAGTGCGGGTTTGATTCCATTGTACGATCCATGGACCGACAGCGTCCAGGTTTTTACGATCAATTCCTCTCTAATTTCAACACACCCGTTCTACCTGAAAATCCCCTTTTCAGGACACTATCTCAGGGAGAGTTCGACACCACCTATCGGATCCCGGTGGTAGTTCACATTATCTACAATACCGTGCTGGAGAACCTTCCGGATTCATTGGTTCACAACCAGATCGATGCGTTAAATGATGCATTTAACAGGACATCGTCAGATACCTCCAAGACCCGACCGATCTTCAAGCCCATTGCTCGATCCGCTCAGATCGAGTTCTATCTTGCGGATACGGATCCCAATGGGAATCCAACCACCGGAATCGTCAGAGTTCCCACAAACCGCGCCACATTCGGAACCCTTCCTATCGACTCCATCGACCAGATCAAATTCACCGCTAAAGGAGGTTCCGATGCATGGGATTCTGACCGATATCTGAACATTTGGGTCGGAGACATCTCGCTTCCGGATTTTGGAGACGTTCTTTTGGGTTATGCTTATCCTCCCGTTAATGCCCCTAACTGGCCGTCAGAATATTATATGCCAAAGCAGTTTCAAGGCTGTGTGATCCACTACAAGGTCTTCGGAAAGAATAATCCCCTGACCAATCCCAATCTCACCTTTTCTGCAGAAGGAAAGACAACCGTTCATGAAGTAGGACACTATCTGGGTCTTCGTCATATATGGGGAGATTCAGGCGGATGTGCGGGGGATGATGGGATCGATGATACACCCAATGCTCAATCCGCGTCCAATTACAATTGCAACTTCAACCAGAACTCTTGTGTGGATCCCAACGGAAACCCACCTGACATGGTCGAGAATTTCATGGATTATTCAGGAGATCCCTGTCAAAACATGTTCACCAACCAACAGGTTCTGCGGATGAGGAAGAACTTGCGTTCACTACGTCCAAGGGTTGCCCAGAAGCAATTCACTGAAGGGCCAGGAGGTACCGATAACAAGGATCTCTATCTGGCTCGAAACAATAATTCGGATTCCTGGACCATTCACATTAGATATTCCAGCACCTCTCCTGTCGAACTCAGGATAGTTGACCTTCAGGGAAGGATCATGTTCAAGGATCAAGTCGTGGTGAACGGTTCCATGGATCTCCCCTGGCCTGATCATATCACTCAAAGAGGGATCTATCTGATCCAGGTCGTCAATCCCGGTTGGAACGACAGTGTGAAGGCTGGATTCCTGAACTGAGATCCATGTTGAAGATCGCTTTCGACCCGATCTATCATCATCCACTCCCTCCCGGCCATAGGTTCCCGATGGAGAAATACAGCTTGCTCCCTCAGCAATTATTGCATGAAGGAACCTGTACGAAGGAGAATTTCTTCAGGCCTGACCCATTGACTGAAAAGGAGGTCTTGCGCATCCACACCATGGATTACTGGACCAAATTGAAAGAACTCAATTTGTCGCGACAGGAAGAGAGAAGGACCGGATTTCCACTATCTGAAATGCTTGTGCAGAGGGAACTTACCATTGTCGGTGGGACGGTTCAGAATGTCAACTTTGCCCTGGAAAATGGTGTCAGTATGAATATTGCCGGTGGTACCCACCATGCTTACCGGGACCGGGGCGAGGGATTTTGCCTTCTGAATGATATTGCGCTCGGGGCCTCTCACCTTTTGTTTAATAAAAAAGCAGATCGCATTTTGGTGATCGATCTGGACGTTCATCAAGGGAATGGAACAGCTTCCATATTTCAAGATGAACCCAGAGTATTCACCTTCAGTATGCACGGGGGGAATAATTACCCGTTACACAAAGAGAGATCGGACCTGGATGTTCCATTACCTGATGGGATCGAAGATGCGGAATATCTGGATCTACTTTCAGAGAATCTCGAGAAGGCCACTCGACTTCAGCAACCCGATTTTGTGTTTTTTCAATCCGGGGTGGATATCATAAAGGGAGATAAACTAGGCCGACTGGGAGTTTCGATCGAGGGTTCAAGGGAAAGGGATCGGATGGTTCTCCAGTGGTGTCACCAGAATTCCGTGCCCGTAGCGATCAGCATGGGTGGAGGGTATTCTCCTCATATCAAGGATATCATTGAGGCACATGCCAATACTTTCCGATTGGCTCAGGACGTTTACTTTTGACGACACTGAAATTTTGTCTTGACAAGACCTATTCTCTTCCTTTTTTCGATCCTGATATCCCATTCTGGGATTCTATCTGCACAGGATAACCGTCCCTCCAATTATGTGGAGGTCAAAGGGGTGAATGATATTCTTTTCTTTCCGGCGCCAACTGATAGGTATTTCTCACACGGAACCTCTGTATCCTTTTTCTCCGAAAGATTCGGAAATAGTAATCTTGCATCCTTCCATCCTTTTCCACAAGATCGGATCTTGGGTATTTCCATCGAGCAGAACCTATATACACCCACAGATGGATCCTCATTGGATCCGAAGAATTATGACCGTCCTTTTGCCTCCTATTTCCTGGTTTCCATGAAAGGGGCCTCCGTTTTAGGAAGGTCCAGGATCCATTCCTCAATAGGCCTTGGAATAATGGGGCAGCCATCTGGTGGAAATTTTGTTCAAAACCTGGTCCATAGTATGACTCCTCATTCGGATTCAGTTCTGGGGTGGGAGAATCAGATCCAGCCCGGAATTTTGCTTCAATATTCTATCCTTTGGGAACTCCTTCTCAACGAATCACGTTTCCATACACTTTCAGGTTATGGAGGTATGGGATTGGGTACTTTACATGATGACCTTTCTCTGGGAATCGCCCTAAAGGTCGGAATACTTGAGGGACCCTTCTTAGAAACGATCCTTCCTTCCTCTAAAAAATGGGCTGCATGGATCGAATGGCGAAATGATCTTCAATTTATGGCCTACGACGCCACCTTACAGGGCAGCCTTTTCCGTCAGGATCCAAATGCGGTTACGAAAAGTCAATTGAACCTGTTGAGGATGAGATCCGAATTGACCCTACAACTGAGGTGGAAGCAACTTTCGTTGATCGGTGGCTGGCGGTATATTACGAAAGAGACCCGAGATATGGAAGATCATACCGTCGGGTCTCTTAGTGTTCGTTATTATTGGTAGAAGGATCCTACTTGAGGAGTTCCTTCTCAATGGCTTGATCGTAGATCTCGGCAAAGTCAGAGATATCACCCCAATCCTCATCATCTACCCGGATACTTCCCTTGGTCACATGGCCAAGCAAGTCGAATTCAACTCCGTTGAGCATCATCAGGTCGATAAAGGCATTCTCGTTCTCTTGCGAAACGCTTACTACGATCCTGCTTTGAGATTCACCATACAAGAAGGCATCTCTTCTGATACTTGCATCGGTAGTAATATCAAATCCCAATCCATTCCCTTTGGCCTTCTCGACCAAGGTGGTAAATAGTCCCCCTTCAGAGACATCGTGAGCCGAAGCGATGACACCTTTGCGGATGAGCATCTTAAGCTGTTCCTGATTCGCATATTCTTCCTCAAGACTGAAGAAGGGAACTGGAGAGCGTTCAACCCCGTGGATACGAACCAGATACTCAGAAGAATTGATATCCTCCCGGTTCTCACCGATCACGTAGATCAAATGGCCTTTCTCCTTGAATGGGATGGTAGTAATGAACTTCTTATCCTCAACCACCCCGATCATACCGATCGTTGGGGTAGGGAATACTGGTTCAGTTCGATCTTTAAGTACCGTTTGATTGTAGAAACTCACATTACCTCCGGTCACAGGTGTTTGGAATTTCTCACAAGCCTTCTTCATCCCCTTGATGGCGCCAACGAACTGCCAGTATACTTCAGGATTGTATGGATTCCCGAAGTTGAGACAGTTTGTCACCGCACTGGGCACTCCACCTGAACAAACGATATTCCGGGCAGCTTCAGCCACTGCCATGGCGCAACCCTCCTCTGGATTGGCATTCACGAAACGGCTGTTACAATCAACGGTCATGGCGAGTGCTCGATTGCTGTCCTTGATATTGACCAGAGCAGCATCTGTAGGCTCATTGGTGCTCATATTCACCGTACCTACCATGCTGTCATATTGCTCATAGACAAACCGCTTGGAGGCAATATTCGGACTGGCCATTAACTTCCTGGCCACCTCTTTGAGGTCCTGTGGCTCTTCAACAGAATTGATATCAAATTCCTGGAATTCCCGGAAGTAGGCAGGTTCTCTGAACTCCCTGTAATAAACAGGAGCCCCACCACCCAGCACCAGGGATTCAGCAGGTACATGGGCGATCATTTCGTCACCCCAGTAATATTCGAGCATTCCGCCCTCGAGAACTTCACCGATCTGGGCACAATTGAGGTCCCATTTTTCGAAGATCTCCTCGACGATCTTTTCTTTTCCTTTCTCAACAACGACAAGCATCCTCTCCTGAGATTCCGACAAGAGAATCTCCCAAGGTTCCATATTGGACTGACGCAAAGGCACTTTATCCAACCAGATTCGCATACCGGTACCCCCTCCAGCACTCATTTCAGAGGTAGAACAGGTGATCCCTGCAGCTCCCATGTCTTGCATTCCAACCACAGCACCAGAACCAGCCAATTCCATTGTAGCTTCCAGTAGAAGTTTCTCCTGGAATGGGTCTCCTACCTGTACTGCCGGAATATCCTCTGCCGAGTCCTCAGATAGATCCTTCGAAGCAAAGGAGGCTCCATGGATACCATCCCGACCGGTACTAGACCCCACAATGTATACAGGATTTCCAGGCCCTTTGGATTTGGCACTTAACTGATGACCTACTTCAACGATCCCGGCTGAAAAGGCATTGACAAGTGGGTTCTGATTATAACATTTATCAAAATACACCTCGCCACCAACGGTGGGGATGCCAAAAGAGTTTCCATAATTCCCAATACCCTTGACGACACCTTTTAGAAGCCATTTGGTTCTTTCAGAAGTGATTTCTCCAAAACGGAGGGAATTGAGTTGGGCTATGGGGCGGGCACCCATGGTAAAGATGTCCCGGTTGATCCCACCAACTCCCGTGGCTGCACCCTGATAGGGTTCGATGGCAGATGGGTGATTGTGAGATTCTATCTTAAATGCACATGCGAGACCATCTCCGATGTCCACCAATCCGGCATTCTCCTCACCGGCCTTGGCAAGCATATGAGGACCTTCCTTAGGAAGGGTCTTCAGCCATACGATGGAGTTCTTATAGGAGCAGTGCTCACTCCACATCGCTGAGTAGATACTCAACTCTGTGAAATTGGGATCCCGACCTAGAACTTCTTTGATCTTGTCGAATTCTTCGGGTAAGAGCCCTAGATCCTTGGCAACTTCAGGGGATACTTCAGGTAGAGTGGTAGACATTTGAATAGCTCAATTATGAGCTGACAAATTTACGGATAACCAAGTGAAGCGCCTGTATTTTACGGCAAAATTCCACTGGCAATCCAAAGAGGATGATCCGGGATGTTACTTTCTCGAGGCTCGGTTATGGTCGTAGATCTTCTTTGCTCCAAAAGCAACCCCT
>JAJLJK010000367.1:0-2602 GCA_033844885.1 Bacteroidota bacterium
TATAAAGATGAAATAGATAAGACCCAGGAACTGACAGGAAGAGATCTTTCATCCTGGTTAAAAACATAAAGCATGGATTTTGATTCCTCCAACCTGTTCGTATTCATGTATCGGTGGCGTCGGCCTCTGATCATTTTTCCCTTGATCGCCGCTATTGCTGCAGCGATCTTTAGTTCCCCCACCTTCATAGAACCCCTCTTTCAATCGACCGTGGTGGTTTTTCCATCGACAACGAATTCGGTCTCAAAAGCTCTATTGCCTCAACAATCCGGTCAATCTGAGGATATTCTTGAGTTCGGGGATGAACAACAGGCTGAGCAATTGTTGCAGATCCTGAACTCGGATGAGATCAGAAATCGGATCGTCAAGAAGTATCAATTGATGGATCACTATGGGATCGATAGCACCTCAGATTATCCAAAGACAGCTCTTATTAAGGCCTATCAGAATCGGATCACTTTCCAGAGGACCCAGTTTCAATCTGTGGAGATCAGTGTTTTGGATACCGACCCTGATACTGCGGCAATGATCGCCAATGATATCGCAAAACTATTGGATGAGGTCAAAAAGAGGATCCAAAAGGAACGTGCCCAGGTCGCCATGAAGATCGTACAAAAGGAGTACGAGCGGATGAAAGGCGAAGTGGAGGAGCGCGAACAGATTCTGATGGAGTTGAGGAAAAAAGGGATTCAGGATTATGAGACCCAATCTGCTGTTTTGAGCGAGCAGCTTGCGGTGGCTATGATCAACGGAAAATCCGATGCTGCAAGAAAGATCAGCAATCAACTTGATACCCTTTCAAAATATGGGGGAGTCTACCTCAATGCCAAGGATGAGCTTTCTCTGATGAAAGAGGAGTTGATGAAGGTACGTGTCAAATTGGATCAGGCCAGGGTGGACCTCGAACAGGATCTTCCGGCCACTTTCAAGGTGAATGACGCTTTTCCGGCCGAAAGGAAAACGTATCCGGTTCGATCGCTGATCGTCGTGATCGCTTTTTTCGGAACCTTCATTTTCACCCTTGTCATGATCCTTATCCTGACGACCATTCGTCAGGCGAATGGTGAAAAAGAGGGTTGATTTGACCCTTGAAGGTTCAAAGATCGACCGTTGGATTTTTGGGATCGGAGGACTATTCCTGATCCTGAACACGGTTTTTATTGCAACAGAGTTCTACCTGGGTCTCGCCCTCCCATTTATTATTGCCATTGCCGGACTGGCGGTTTTCCGACTGGACAAGCTCCTGCTTCTTGCCGTTATGACCACACCGATCTCGGTGACCCTGAATTATGAGAATTTCAACCTTGGCCTAAGTCTTCCCACAGAACCGATCTTTGCAGGGATCACTTTATTGGTGATCCTCCGATTCCTGCAAAATGGAAAGGTGAATTTCAGAGTTCTCAAAGAACCCTTGAGCATTATCATCATCTTGAATATATGCTGGTTCATCCTGACCAGCATGACCAGTGTTCTTCCCCTGGTTTCCCTTAAATACACGATCGTCAGGATCTGGTTCGTCATTCCACTTTACTTTATCATGATCCAGGTTTTAAGGGAGCGAAAGAATATCGAACCTTTCTTTTGGCTATATCTTATCCCCTTGAGCCTGGTATGCATTTACACCATGGCGGTTCATTCCCAGTACGATTTCAGCAAATCCACCAGCACCTGGGTCATGTTTCCTTTTTATAAGGAGCACACTTCTTATGGAGCGGCTCTTGCTATGTATGTACCTGTAATTGTTGGATTGTTCATGATCAAAGGTAGGGGAGTGCCTTATAGAGTGGGGGCTTTTGTGTTAGGCCTCATCCTGATCATGGCTACTATATTGAGTTATACCCGTGCTGCATGGGTGAGTTTGGTAGCTGCATTCGTGGTCTTCATTCTGGTCCATTACCGCGTACGTTTTCTCTATGTGGTGATG
Organism: Bacteroidota bacterium; assembly: GCA_033844885.1. Lineage (GTDB taxonomy): Bacteria > Bacteroidota > Bacteroidia > Flavobacteriales > Schleiferiaceae > JAJLJK01. The sequence goes on from JAJLJK010000367.1 coordinate 1,925, forward strand.
CTTGCGCTATTAGGTCTTGGGATCCTATGGGCCAATTGGGGATCCATCGAGGAGAAGTTCCAGGCCAATACAGCTGTTTCAAGTGATGACCTGAGTCAACACGTGGCATCGATCAGTAATATCAGCACAGACGCCTCGAATACAGAGAGGATCAATCGATGGAAATCGGCTTTGCGAATGTTCGAGGAACGTCCCGTCTTTGGTTGGGGCCCCGGAACCTATATGTTTCGGTATGCGCCATTTCAAAAACCCTGGGAAAAGACCATCATTAGCACCAACGCCGGAAATAGGGGTAATGCACATAGTGAATACATCGGGCCTTTGGCTGAAACGGGCGTCATCGGTTTACTTTTGGTGCTCACCTTTGTGACCGGTATCGCGATCACGGGGGTACGCACCTACTACAGGATGCCGGATCGGAAAATGAGGATCTATGTCCTTGTGGCCTTTTTGGGGCTTGTGACCTATTTTACCCACGGCTTTCTGAACAACTTCCTCGACATGGATAAATTGGCCGTCCCGGTCTTTGGATTCTGTGCCATGATCGTTTCTGCGAAAATCTACCACGCAGAAGAAAGAAATCCCTGACAGAAAAATCCTATTTATCTAGGGTTTTCAACAACCACCATCCGGTCTGTTGACATTTAATATTATGCGCGCATAGCAAGTAAATTCGGC
>JAJLJK010000368.1:0-1853 GCA_033844885.1 Bacteroidota bacterium
CTCCTTAAAAGATCTCGAGTCCGGAATGTACTGGATACTCTGGCACGACAAAGGTCATTGGCATCATCAAACGATCGCGGTCAATCAAAATGAATATTTCAATCGGAGGTAGATCGCGCTGAAGAACAGGCCCACCTCTCCGTTGTTGGGGTTCTCTCCAAGAAACAACTGTCCCAATGCGAGAATGTCCAGGTTCTGGGCCAGGTTGTATTGAAGGTTCGGAATAAGAAAGACATTCTGAAGGTTGGGCGTGAAAATGGTGGATGCCGAGGCAGAAAGCAAGGGAGTGACCGGATACAGCGCTGAAGCAAAGATCGAGTTCTTGTAAGGGAAAATGTTCTTGGTGCTCAAGGTGGTCTGCGTCACTGACAAAAGATCCAGCAAACTCCCTTCATCATTCCCTCCCTGGTTGAAGAGGTAACCCCCCTGAAGATAGATTCCGTTCGCGAATGAATAATCGATTCCAAGTGTAGCCACCAAACTCTGCTCTTCATTCAGGGATTCGAATGCGGGAATGAAATAGGTGAACTCCCCTTTGAGCCCCGCATCCCACAGGTTTCCTGCAAAAGCCCCGCCCATGGCATAGTTTCGTTCGACATATCCACCAAGGATCTGAAGGTCGTAGGTGCCTTTGTGGAATTTGTAAAGTCCGCCGACACGAAGATCCTTCACACTATCTGCCGGGGCAACAGCCAACTGAATGCTGCTAAAATCTCCCGTATAGTATTGGGCCAGAAGCGCATCTGATCCGGGGCGTTCCTCGTAGTCAAAATCAAAATAGTTGAACTGATTGAAGATGTCGTTTGGGTTCCAGACGGTGGATACTCCCCAATTGATCCTTTGCCGCCCCGCTCGGATCCGCCATTTTTCCCTTTCCCATTCGATCCAAAAACGATCGGAAAGGACCGAAATGATACTGCTTTCGTTCTGCCAGGCAAATGAGGCATCCAAAAACCCGGGATCGTTCTGGAGGTTGTTGTAGAACGCCGGGTTATTATCTACCTGGTACCCCCAAAAGAGTCGGTTTCGCAGACCGATCCCCGCACGAAACCCATTCTTGCCATACCAGTGGATATCCACCCGGTTGTGGATCTGGTAGTCTTCAAATGACGAGGGAAAAAGATTCTCAAATCCCGGTGGCAGGAATTCCTGGTTCACGCGGTTGAATTGAGGAAGGAACTTGACATATCCTCGTACGGTCAGGGCTTCATTTTGGGCGAGAAGGATCCCTGTAGAAAAGGTCAAAAGGATCAGAATTATTCGTTTCATCAATTGCTGAGGTCAAAGGGTTCCAGAAATTTGATAGGCTTGATCCTGAATCGATAGCCCAAAAAAAGTCGCGCATAATTGAGGGTGTTGATACCCATTCGATTATTGCTGGCCTCGCGTTCGCCCAATCCATAAGTGGTGACCCCTGTGCCAAAGAACCATCTTGGAGAGTGGTATCCGGCCACGATACGAATCTCCGTGAAACCTCCAATACTTTCATCATGAAAGACCTCGCCGGTTTCGGTGGTTTGGGACTTCCAGACATAACTCAGCCCGGGGACGATCATCCCCGTAAGGTACCAATGCGGGTTAATGGCCCAAGTGTACGCATACCCGATACTGGCCCCCAAAGAGGTGTTGTCAATATCTTCGGGTTGTCGAAGGAAACTTCCTGTTCGGATCGGGTCGAGCTCGGTAAGAGAGCTGTCTGCGCGAACGGCCTGAAAGGTAAATGTCAAACCGATCATCAAGGATCCGGCTGACCGGATCTGCCCTTCAGAATGCCAAATGGTGGATCGGTGGGAATACTTGTTTCCGTTGAATCCATAATAAACAGAAGCAAAGTAGGTGCTGGTTTGAATATC
>JAJLJK010000369.1:0-2679 GCA_033844885.1 Bacteroidota bacterium
AGGAGACCGGTAAAAATAAAGACTCCCCAGCCAATGGGAGCCAGATAGGCAAAGTTCCTTTGCCATCCGATGAATAACAAATAAGCCAGTGGAAAAGCAAACAGGACCGCCGTAAGGACCAGCTGACTGACCTCCTTGAAGACCAACCAGACGATCTGCAATTGCGAAGCTCCTAGAACCTTTCGAACCCCGATCTCGCGGGTACGTTGGCGGGTGGTAAATGAAGCCAGTCCTAATAAACCCAGGCAGGCAATGGCAATGGTGATGATCATCAGCCAACTCATCAGGTCACTTTGCTTTCGATCCTCTTCATAGATCTCCCTCAGGTGATCACTCAGAAAGGTCACCTCAAAGGGTTTCTCGGGATCCAGCAGGGTCCAATGCTCCTCGATGGAAGAAAATGCCCTTTGTTGATGATCCGGATCGATCCGAACCAGCATTTGACCCAACGGTTTTTCCTGAGGCATGAGCATCAGGGGCTGGATGGGCTCATGTAGGGAGTTCGCGTTGAAATCACCACAAACCCCAATGACCACCACCCGTTGAGGGTCCATGTCCTCGTTCTCCTCATCTTCACCGAACTGAAGTATCTTACCGATCGGATGTGTCCATCCTGCGTGCTTCACAAAGGCTTCATTTACGATAACCACCCCAGTATCCAACCCATTTGGATCGATCTGCTCGAAGGTCTTTCCCTCCAGCAATGGGATCTCAAGTGCATTCAGGAATCCATCTCCAATGATCATGAAATTGATGATCTCACGAAGACTGCCGGTTCCGGTGGGAATCTTAACCATCCTCTTCCCCACCTGATCGCCGGGAAGAGAATTCGTGGTAGCAATGGCCAGAATGTCCGGCTCCCCTTTGAGGCCCTGCTTAAATGCGGGAAATCGCGGGATCAATGTTGTGTCCATCATGGGGATCACCACTACCTCTTCTTTATTGAACCCTAGATATTTATCAGATAGGAAATCCATTTGTTTTCCCATCAAGAAACTGACCACCACCACCGCAATGGAGATCACCAACTGGAAGGTGACCAGCCCTCCCCTCAAAAACCCCCTTTTTCGATTGGGAGGCAAAGAACCTTTAAGGGCATAGATCGGATTCACAGTACTCAGGAACCAGGCCGGATAGATCCCCGCTGCAAGCCCCACGATCAGGGTCAGTCCCAGACCGCCCCAGATCAAAAGTGGATTGTGAAGAAAATCCAAACGAAGGTCTTTGGTAACGAGGTCAGCAAATGAATTTGAGCTCAGGAGCAGTTCGGTGAAGATCAAGGCAAGGGCGAAGGAAAGGAATGTCAGGAGAAGGGATTCGCCCAGAAAATGAAGGATGAGATTATTCCTTGAAGATCCCAAAGCCATTCTTATCCCCGCCTCCTTTACCCGATCCTGTGCCCGGGCGGTGGACATATTGACATAATTGATGATGGCCATGGTGAGGATCAAAAGTCCGATCCCGGCAAAGGCAATGAGGTAGGTCGAATTTCCATGGGGCAGGTCAAAGGTGGCTTTGCTGAACATGTGAATTCGGTCCAGGCGTTCTGGAAAGATGGTATATCCTGTTTCCAGGGATTCACCGATCCTCCGCATATAGCGGTCGTAGAATCCGGGAAATTCGGCCAGGAGGTAATCCTTCGAGTATCCGGGTTTCATTCGGACAAAGGTGTAGACGCTCGCCGACCACAGACTGATCTCGAGATCGCGTCGATCCGTGGTTCCTGTAAAGGCAGGAAGCAAAGCCTGAAATCGGATATGAGAGTTATGTGGAAGGTCCTCGACCACACCGGTGACCACAAAGTAATTATTGGAGGTGCTCACCCGCTCCCCGATCGGATTCTCTTGGTTGAACACCCTTTTCGCAAAGCTCTTAGTCACCACCATCGAATGAGGGTCGATAAGGGATGAGTCTGGAGAGCCGTGAACAAAGGGGGTTTGAAAGACCTTGAAATAGTCTGAATCAGAAAAGAAAATGTCGTCTTCGAAAAAGGTCTGACCTTCATACCGGATCATGACATTCTTTCCAACCTGACCGATCCGAGTCGAGGATCGGATTCCCTCGAGATCCCCGGATAACATTGGCGCCATCCCGATCCCCGAACCCGCCGTGTGATAGGATTCACCGTTGACCTCAAAGACCGATGATATCCGATAGATCCTATCGTGATCCGGATAATGTTGATCATAAGTAAGGTCGGACTGTAAATACAGCAAAATGATCAGCGAAAGCGACAATCCGATCGCCAACCCGAGTCCATTCAAAAGGGTGTAGACCCGATGCCGGGAAAATATCCGGAGATAATATTTTAAGTAGCTCTTAAGCATGTGCCATCCTGTTCTCTGAAATAACCTGTCCATCCATCAATCGGATGATGCGGCGTGAGAAGGATGCGTCGTGATTGGAATGGGTTACCATGATGATGGTAGCTCCCTGATCGTTCAACTCACTGAGGATCTCCATGACCTCATTTCCCTGCTGGCTATCGAGGTTTCCAGTAGGCTCGTCCGCAAGGATGAGTTTGGGTTCTGTAACGACCGCTCTGGCCACAGCGACCCGTTGTTGCTGACCCCCGGACAATTGAGCCGGAAAATGAGAGGCGCGATGCATCATATCCATTCTCTCCAGCATCCGGTTGACCCGGGATTTGCGCTCAGCCGACTTCATCCCCAGATAGAT
>JAJLJK010000370.1:0-2036 GCA_033844885.1 Bacteroidota bacterium
ATCTTTTAAGGAGATCGCGTTTCCTTCCACGCGGATCGCCCTTTCTTGGCCCAGAGCATCGAATATCCGCACATCGCCCGGAAGGGACCCCTCAGAGAACCATATCCTATCCATGGTGGGAGTAGGATAGAAATATGAAGCTTTCGCAGGATCTTCATTTTCCTGAAGGCCCACGGTTCCACAAAAGACCTTGTTCAACTGCTCCCACAACAGCACGTCATAGGCGATCGGCACAGGTTGATTTCCGCCAAGTCCAGGGTCTCCCATTCGGACGATCACCATATCCTCATCTGGCAGGATATATAATTTCTGGTCATTCTTGCCAAGCCCGGCAAATAGGTTGGATGGGGCATTAGGAATTAGCGGCCCCGGAAACACAATTTGAATTTGAGGGACCATGAAAGAGGGTTGGCCGTTCAGCCAAAAGAGATACCCGTAGCTTTTATTGAGGTTTTGCGAGGGATGGATCATGTCATGGAAAAACCCCCGGTCTCGCATGACCGAATCACCGGCCCAAAGGCCTTCATTTTCCATCAATAGACCAAAACGGGCCATGTCCCTAGGCCGTGACCAGAACACGTAGTTGAGCCAGGTTCCTGACCCCATTCCGATCCTATCCTTTAGGCGGGTTTGGGTGAATTGCTGAAAACTTGGCCCAACCGCCGAATCCACGACATCCTGAAGAAGGCGGTATGGAGCGTTGTGATAGGCCCATCGGGTTCCTGCCGGTGCCAGGTATGTAAGACAGGTGTCGATCAAGCAATCCGGATCTGGAACATTATCGTCCAGACCGCTGGTCATGGTCAATTGATGTCGAAGAGTAATGGATTGTTCCTGCGACGTGGATAGAGATGTCCAACCCATTCCCAGGTAGGATGAGGTCGGGTCATTGATCGATAGGGATCCATCCTCCTGGGCACAGCCAACCAGAAATCCGGTCACCGTCTTTCCGGCGGATGCCCAGTACCAAGGAAGGTTTTGGTTGTGGCCATTGAAATACACCTCATGGGCGATGCGACCGTTGACCAGGATGATGAACGCTCGGGTGCCCGTGGTGTCAAGGAATTGGTTCAGCGAATCCAATTGTGGGATGCACCACCCTAACGTCGAAGGGGAAATGGAATCCCAACTGGAGGAACCACTGGGAGGAAAATAGGATTGGCCCCGGACAGTTGAGAGGAATAAGGCGAATACGAAGATCAAGGGGTAACGCATACATAAGAGATTTGCGATTGGACGGTCATCCCCTGTAAAGGTGAAAAAAACCCCCACCGATCGGCAGGGGTCTATGTCTATTCGTACCAGCTCTCCACTTGCTCCAATTGGAGAGCAGGAATGTCGAGTTTGTTCTTCTTCCGATACCCATTGAGTTTTTGGTGAACCTGAGTGGGCTTGGCTTCGCGAAGTTTGGCGACCGAGGCAAACCCCGCTTTGATCACATGCTCGGCCCAATCCTCCGGAACCCCAATGGACACAAGGTCAGAGGGTTTGGGGGCAGAATCGAATTTCTCAGGGCGCATTTGTGGGAAGAAAAGGACCTCCTGAATGCTGGCCTGATTGGTCAACATCATTGCCAGGCGATCGATCCCAATTCCCATTCCTGAGGTTGGAGGCATACCGTATTCCAGTGAACGAAGAAAGTCCTGATCGATGAACATGGCCTCGTCATCTCCCTTTTCAGAAAGTTTCAATTGTTCCTCGAAGCGCTCTCTTTGGTCGATAGGGTCGTTCAGCTCCGAATAGGCATTGGCCACTTCCTTACCATTGATCATCAGCTCAAAGCGCTCCGTCAATTCTGGATTGTCCCTGTGCTTCTTGCAAAGCGGAGACATCTCGACCGGAAAATCGGTAATGAAGGTCGGTTGGATGTAATGATGTTCACATTTCTCTCCAAAGATCTCATCGATCAATTTACCCTTACCCATGGTCTCATCGACCTCCAATCCAAGCTCCAATGCAACCTTGCGGATCTCATCCTCTGATCGGCCGTAGAGGTCATAACCCGTATGCTCCTTTATGGCATCAAGGATCCGGAC
>JAJLJK010000371.1:0-1108 GCA_033844885.1 Bacteroidota bacterium
TCCATAAGAATGACATCATGTTCCGGCTCTCCTATTATCGAACAGGAGGAGACCTTCGAAGGACCCTTCAGGCATATCTAAAAACGGGCTATGAGATCGCGCGGGATATTTCTTCGATCGCAAATGAGAAAGGGGTTGAAGCGAAGTCCTTCCTCGATTTTGGAGCAGGTTATGGAAGAGTCTCCCGGTTCTTTCCTTTCACTCTTCCCAGAGCCCAGATCTGGGTTTCCGAGATCAAACCGCAAAGTCTTGATTTCCTGAAGGATCGGTTTGCCTTTTCGCCTATACTTCACTCCGAAACGCCGAATAGCCTTGTGCTTCCAGAAAAAATGGACATCATTTTCGCCGGTTCTGTTTTCACGCATCTTCCAAAGGCATTATTTGAACCCTGGTTGGATACTCTTCTCAATGGGTTGGAGGACAATGGAATTTTGATCTTTTCCACGCACAACAAGTTGGATTATCCCGAAGCTAAAGGGGACTTCCATTTCACCGAATCGTCTGAGGACACCTTCATGGTTGAGGTGGAGGATCGCCTGGAGGACGCTAAGAAATATGGGGTCACCTATGTCAGTGACCGGTATATTCGGGATCTTCTGAACAGCAAGGATCAGATCTCATGGGAATCCCGTCGATTGGCATTTGGGAAGACCCAGGATCTGGTGATCTGCCAGAGGGCTGCTGCGATCAATCCCGCTTGATCGCATAGGTGATCGTTACTTTTTGTGTGATCTCCACCTCGGTGGGGGCGATGGAGGATTCACCTCCGCCAGCATCCGAAGAAGAAAATCGAAGGGTATTTTCCATGGGTCGGTAGACCGGCAGGGATTCTTCCGAGAAATGAACAACGTCTCCCAGTTTTACCCCCATTGCCAAAGCTAGTTTATCTGCTTTCATCCGGGCCGCTGAAACAGCATCCAACTGCACGTCCAGTTTTCTGCCGGAAAGGTCAGACAGCCTGAAGCCGACATACCCGATCTGATTGAAACCCTTTCCGATCAGGTAGGTCATCACTTCGTCATAGATCGAAAAGTCCGAGAGAATGATGTTCACCGTTTGAGTGCTGCGGAAATATCCTTCACGATCCTTATGGTAGACGGTTTGGAGC
>JAJLJK010000372.1:0-4504 GCA_033844885.1 Bacteroidota bacterium
CAGAATCCCTCCAATCTGGAGCGAGCCTACTGGGTCGATTTCTTTGGGTCGAGACTTCCGGCCTTACACGGGATCGAATATTATGCCCGTCGTTTCGACCTTCCGGTGATCTATTTTGCGATCCGACCGGTTCGAAGAGGACATTATGAGATCGTTCCTGAGATCCTAGTTCGACACCCCAATGAACTATCAGAGGGAGAGATCACCCAGATCTATATGAAGCGCCTGGAGGAGGAAATTCGACTTTATCCCGGGTATTTTATCTGGTCACACAAGCGCTGGAAACACGAGGGAAAGGAACCGAAAAAGTAGTTTGGCACACTTTTGGAAAAGGTCATCAACGAACCAAACGACTATGGTTATGAAACGATTGATGACACTTGCCATGCTGCTCTTTGCAGTAACCACCTTCGCTCAGGTTGAATGGGGCGTAACAGGTGGACTGAACTACAACATGTCCGAAACCGGAATTGACAAGGCGATCTCTGAGACCGGAAAGATCTTCAAAGGCGAACGCCGATCCAACGGGTGGCATGCCGGAGTTTACACTCGAATGTATGCCCGACCCGATCTTTTTTTCCAAATAGGAGGTCAATATTTGAACGGAAACAACACGATCGATGTTGATAATGTCGAAAAGACCATTTACAACGATGCCCTTCAGGGGAATCTACTTGTCGGAACCAAGATCTGGAGTTTTCTGAGATTTCAAGGGGGTCTTACAGGTAGAGCAGCCCTTGACAACAGTTACACGGATATCTTCGGTCGCACCCAAATGGGGTATCAATTAGGTACAGGCGTCGATATTGGAAAACTGACTTTTGACATAAGTTATAACGGATCTTTTTCTGAAAATAGCGGTGTGTGGAATGGAATTCCACTGAGTCGCAACACTTCCGAGATCCTTTTGGGTGTTGGCTTCAGATTTTAGAAGAGTTAACCTCCAGGTAATATGGGTTTAGGACATTTGCGGCTGCAAAACCAAACCTCATTCAATTAGAGAACGACTGGGTAAATTTTGTGTTAAACGTGCGTTCTTTTAGACCCTTCCTCTCTGGTTGATATATAGGCGGGCCCTTCGGGGCCCGCTTTCTTTTTCAATAGGCGATGCAGACGTTCTTTGGTTCTGTAAAGAAGTGTAGGGCCTCAAACCCGCCTTCACGGCCCACACCACTGTCTTTCATTCCGCCGAAAGGGGTGCGAAGGTCGCGAAGCAACCAACAATTCACCCAAATGATCCCAGAGTGGACGGCCTCAGCGACCCGATGGGCGCGTAGGAGATCGTTGGTCCAAATGGTGGCCGCCAAACCATATCTTGTTGAATTGGCCATTTCCACTACTTCCTCCTCCGAATCAAACGGGGTCAGGGTCACTACGGGACCAAAGATCTCTTCCTGGTTGGTCCGGCATGTGAAGGGAAGACCTTCGATCACGGTCGGTCGAATATAATACCCACTCTGAAATTCGCCATCCAACATCACCCGCTCACCCCCGGTAAGGACAGTTCCACCTTCTTCCTTTGCAAGGGCGATATAGTCCAAAACTTTATTCATATGGGGTTCGCTTACCACCGCTCCAACCTTGGTCTCAGGATCGGTGGGTGCACCCACCTTCATCCGGCTCACCTTCTCGACAAAGGCATCGCGGAACTTGTCGTAAAGACCCCTCTGAATGAAGATCCGGGAGCCACATAAGCAGATCTGTCCCTGGTTGGCAAAGGAGGAGGAGACGGAGGTATTTAGCGCCTTGTCAAAGTCGCAGTCTTCAAAAATGATATTCGGGTTCTTGCCTCCGAGTTCCAGAGAAAGTTTCTTGAACATCGGTGCCGCGGTACTGGCGATCCTTGCGCCCGTAGCTGTTCCGCCTGTAAAGCTGATCACGGGGATGCCCTTGTGTTCGGAGATCGCCTGGCCAACCTTGGCTCCCAACCCGTGGACGATATTCAATACTCCCGGAGGGAACCCGACTTCCCGACAAATATCCGAGAGTAGATACGCGGTCATGGGGGTTATCTCTGAAGGCTTGGCAACTACGGTATTCCCTGTGGCAAGGGCCGGTGCGATCTTCCATGTGAATAGGTAGAGGGGGAGATTCCAGGGGCTGATACACCCTGCAACCCCAATGGGTCGCCGCAGGGTGTAGTTGAAACCGGTCTTATTCATGTCATGGAAATCCGATGAGTCATGAAGGATCGCGGTGGCATAGAAGGCGAAGTTGTCTCTGGCACGAGGAATATCCACCTTTCGCGCTAGCCAGATAGGCTTTCCATTATCGAGGCTTTCTGCCTGGGCCAATTCCTCCAGCCGCTCTTCAATGCGGTTTGACACCTTCATCATCCATTTAGAACGCTCCTGATGACTTAGAGAGGACCAGGATGGAAAGGCTTTTTGGGCGGCTTGAACCGCCAGATCGATATCCCTTTCGTCCGAATTGGGGATCTCTGAATAGACGGATCCCCGCGAGGGATCGATATTTTCCAGGTAATCCCCGGAAACGGGCTCACGGAATTCCCCGTCGATAAAATTCAATATTCGTTTCATCCTCCTTCTTTTAGATCAATAACAACCGGTTCGGCCACCATCCACAGGAATATTGATTCCGGTGATATAGCTCGCAGCCGGGCTGGAAAGAAAAGCAATAGCAGCTGCAACCTCCTCAGGTTTGGCAAATCGCTTCATCGGAACCTCACTGGTCATCTTATTTGCAGCCTCTTCTTCACTTATCCCAGTCTTGGTGGCCTTATTGGAAATGATAGAAGCAAGGCGCTCTGTCTCCGTAGCACCGGGAAGGACATTATTGACTGTGATCCCAAAGGGAGCCAATTCATTCGCCAAGGTCTTGCTCCAATTGGCAACGGCTCCACGAACCGTGTTTGAGACCCCGAGATTGGTCAGAGGGATCTTGACGCTGGTGCTGATGACATTCACGACCCTTCCATATCCAGTCGATTTCATACCAGGGATCAGGGCGAGAGTGATGTTATGATTGTTGATGAGATGTGCCTCAAAGGCAGATCTGAATTCATCCTGAGTAGCATTGACGATGGGTCCGGCAGGGGGGCCACCCGTGTTATTGACCAGGATATTGGCCGTATTTCCATTGGCCACCCAAGTCTCGATGGTTTGCTTCACTTCAGCGGTATTGCTAAAATCAGCGACCAGATAAGAGTGGTTGGCATCTCCCGGAAGTTCTGCGACCCTTTTCGATAACTTTTCTTCATTCCGTGCCAGAAGGACCACCTTGGCACCCATTGATGCCAGCTCCTTTGCGGTCGCCCATCCGATTCCCTGTGTGCTACCACACACCAATGCTGTTCTTCCTTGTAGCGAAAGGTTCATCATTCTTAAATCATTCTTGGTTCAGATAACGATCCCGCAAGGTAAGCCAAGTTGGTGAACGAAGTTGCCGGACCAATATCGGGTTGATCATGTCCACATAGGGAGAATTACGTGTGAAGGGAAGTGAGTAATAATCTTCCTTGAGAGGCTTTTCGGCGATTCGAAGTTCGTCGGAGATACCTAGGTTCTCGGCGGCATGAACCAATATCGGTCGATCGTGCACAACGGCATCAATCTCCTCATTTTGAAGCGCGGTCAGGGCATCTTCAGGGGAGTCGAACGAAACATAAGCGACCCCATTTTGATCCAGGAAATGGGCGGTGCTGGTCCCTCCAAGTGCACCCACTTTGATCCTGTGAAGGTCTCGAAGATCGGTGACCTGATTCTCCAAACGTTGTACGGTAAGCGCACTGGCAATTCCGGCTGTGAGACCACTGATCATAATGATCGCTGCGAACATCCAGATGACAGCAATGGTCCTTCCCGAAGAGGTAACAGGAGATTTGTCTCCGTAACCTACGGTCGTCATGGTCACGGCACTCCACCAGAATCCATGCCTGAGACCCTTCCATGAATTTGGAAACTGCTCAGGATTGGAACGCCGCTCTGCTAGCCATACTAGCAATCCAAAGAGGAAGATCACCGAGATGAGAATGGCGACCGCAGAGAGGAATCGATAAGAGAAAATATTGCGGATGGCGGTAAAGAAACTAGGTTTGGCTCGACGAGCAATAGTTGTATATGTCACGTAATAAGGCTGACTGAACTCTAAGTTCTTCAGTCGGTCCTCAGATACGGTGATCGGATTGATACTTAGATCCGATTCACCTCTGGCAATTGCGTCAAGCATCGGATCGATGTCTTGATACTCCACAAATTCAAAGCCATTGGGCAATTCGGCCGCCATAAGTTTCCACAGGGTGACCGAAATCCCGCCCCATTCACCATTGGCCTGTTTGTGGACAAAGGGAGGAGATTCTTTGACCGCCACCTTCAGGGGGCGATCGATAGTGGTGTCCTGTACTGGCGTTTGTGCCCGAAGGAACAAAGGCAAGGCAAGGCATAGGAGCACGGAAAACGAGATCTGTTTGAAAATCAACATGGTATTGACAAATGATTGCGCCTCAAATATTTGTAAATTCGCGCTCTTAAAAAAACTGCAAGGC
>JAJLJK010000373.1:0-2013 GCA_033844885.1 Bacteroidota bacterium
GGAACCGGAACCGTGATCCAGGGAAGTAGTCCGATCCAACTCAACGGACTATCACCCGGAACCGCTTACGATGTGGTCATTTGGGATACTTGTGCATCGGGTTACAGTGATACCAGTGCGGTTCATAGCTTCACCACGGCATCCGGTCCGCTGCCAACAGCGAGTTTCACTTATTCCAGTGCCTATACACAGACCACACAGACCGTGACCTTTGATGCCTCCGGTTCTACGAATGCCACCGGTTATTACTGGGATTTCGGTGGAGGTAATCTGGATACAGGTGTCGTCGTCAACAATATCTATACGGGTCCTGGTGGTCAAAGAACCGTTACCCTTACTCTCGAGAATGCTTGTGGACAGACGGATACAACCTTCACGATCAACATTTATGTTGATATCGAGGAGAACCTTCTATCCAGAACACTCAATGTATATCCAAATCCAACATCCGGTGAGGTGAATATTGAGTTCAGCATCGAAGGGGTGCAGGATGTGCAGACGCGAATTGTGAATGTCCTTGGACAGGAGGTCAGCAAGACCCATCATGGTTCGTTGAGTGGAACATTCCGCTATCGATATGACCTCAGTGATCAACCTTCGGGAATCTACCTTTTGGAGGTCACCTCCGATCGAGGAAAGGTGACACGAAGGATCACCATGGAACGCTAACGAGACCTAAAAGAACCCCCGGATTCAACCGGGGGTTTTTATTTTTGCTTCTATGAAGCCCGGTGACCAGATTTCTTTTTTGGATGATGTTGGAGGAGGAGTGATCCTTGAGGTAAAGCAGAGCGAAGCTCTGATCCTACGTGAAGATGGATTTGAGGAATGGCATCCCTTGGCCTCCCTGATCCTTCGTGGGGATTTCTCGGATTCGATCGGTTCCATTCCAATGCATAAAGATCTGGATAGGGAGGTGATCCGTCAGGAACCAGAGGAGGATCGTTCAAAGAAACGCAAGGTCATGGAGGTGGATCTTCACTATGGTCATCTTTCAGGCCGTTCGGATCGTCTGGCCACCGCCCATGAGAAACTCACTCTCCAATTGGATCATGCTCGTTCCATGATGGAACGAGCCCGAAAAAAGAAGTATACCCATGTGGTTTTCATCCATGGGGTGGGTAAGGGAAAATTGAGGGATGAGCTCCATAAATGGCTAAATGCCCAATCTCGTTGCGAATTCTATGACGCCTCGTTCCGCGATTATGGACGGGGAGCTACCGAGGTAAGAATCTGGTAATTAAGCTGTACATTTGCACCGCATTTGCAAGTGGCCTTATCGCCATGCCTTTGGTATGGAGGAAAGTCCGGACAACATAGAGCACCATGCTTCCTAACAGGAAGGCGGATCCAACGAAAGGAGGATCCGACAGAAAGTGCCGCAGAAAGGGAAACCGCCTCGCAAGAGGTAAGGGTGAAAAGGTGGGGTAAGAGCCCACCGGTATTCCGGGTGACCGGAGTAGCCTGGTAAACCTCATGGGTTGAAATGCCACGTATACCGACGCATAAGGGCTGCTCGTCCAATGTCGGGGGGTAGGCAGATCGACTGGATCTGTGAAGGTCCAGCTAGATAAATGATAAGGACTCTTTCGGGAGTACAGGATCCGGCTTACAAACTTGCAAATGTTTTTAAACAACATGCCCAAGATTCGCATTTAGGGAATAAGTGGCTGGTACCATGAGTGAACAAGAGTTAAAAGGGATCAAACGATATCGATCTATCCTTAAGGAGCGAGGTTTTCGCGGCCTTATTCAGCAAGAGGGATGGAAAGTGGCGGTTCTGCTCTTTCTTTTCTTCCTTGGCAAGGGATTGGTCTGGCTGGTGATTTTCTTTGGCGGATACGAAGCGATCAAAGAAATCTTCAGTTAAACGAAAATGACACAAACCTTTATGGAGCTTGGACTCGACCTGTCCTTGCTCGAATCGCTCGAAGCCCTTGGTTTTGAGCACCCGACCGAGATCCAGGGAAAAGCCATCCCGGTTCTTCTTCAAGATGACACAGACTTTATTGG
>JAJLJK010000374.1:0-1329 GCA_033844885.1 Bacteroidota bacterium
ATGGACGCCTCTCCCTCCATTTCGGGAGTTCCACCTCGTACCCACACCATCATCGACCCATACTCCACTTACCGGTCGGGTGCGGTTGACAGTCTCTTTCTATGTGCGGTCAATATCTACATCGACCTGGTCGAGATCGAACGACGTGAACTCCAGAAACAACTTAATGAAGTCCCCTTGGATCGCGATAGCATTCTCAATCTCTACCACCGGTCCAAAGAGCGTGTCGATGCCCTCCGAAAAGAGTACTTCTCCTTTGTGGAGTTGGGGGCAAACATCAAGGTGATGGCGGATTGGAATGAGCGGGTTCTTGAGGAGGTCGGGCGAGATCACATGGCCTTCTTTCGCATTCCGAAACCTGAATAATCACTTATCTACCTCACTGGATTCAGGTAGTCTCCTCTTCAAGACTTCTTTTGCTTACATTCGTGGGTAGGACAACCTTTGAACGACCATGCTTCGCACCGTCTTCATCATACTTCTCCTGATCCACGCTCTCATTCATTCCATGGGATTCATCAAGGGGATGGGATGGGCCAAGATGGAGCAATTATCTCAGCCGATCTCTCGCGGCTGGGGCTTGATGTGGTTTTTAGCATCCCTTCTTTTCCTCACAACATTGGGGACCTTTTGGGTCGACCGACCCCTGTGGTGGATCTGGGCAAGTGGTGCGGTCCTTTTATCACAGATCCTGATCATCCGCCAATGGAAAGACGCCCGGTGGGGAACCTTTGCCAATGCCATCGTACTTGTGGGCTGCCTGATCGGATGGGGGAATCACCGTTTCGATAGTCGATCCATGGAAGAAAGAGATGCCCTCTTTGAATGGGCGGATAACACCATGACCATTCAGAGCATTCAAACCGACGAACAACTACCCGAACCGGTGGTTCGCTGGCTGTCCCTTTCGGGCGATGGAAGCTGGCCATCAGGAAAGGATATCATCCATTACCGACAGACCGGCAGGATGCTTACCGAAAAAGGAGGGAACTGGAAGGACTTCAGTGCCCAACAATGGTTCACCACCGATGTTCCGGGCTTCCTTTGGAATGCTCATGTGGGCAGAGGTTCATTCATGCCCTTCTCCGGCCGGGATAAGATGGTGGATGGTCATGGAGAAATGCGGATCGAAGCCTACTCTTTCATCACTGTGGTCAACGCTTCAGGCCCGGAGATCGATCAGGGGGTCGCGATCCGTTATCTTTCAGAGATCGTTTGGTTCCCATTTGCAGTCAGAAAGCCCTTTATCCGTTGGACCTCTGTAGATGATCGATCCGCGGTCGCCTCGATGGACTATCCGGAAGGTCAGGTGGATGTCACATTTCATTT
>JAJLJK010000375.1:0-4398 GCA_033844885.1 Bacteroidota bacterium
AACCTCAGAATTCACGGGGTCATAATACCAAACAAACTTACCATCAGAAGTGAGGGCATATTGATAGGTGTACGGATCGAAACCAGCGCTGTCGATGACCAATTCACCATTGGCACGAAAATCAAAGTTTGTCCAGCTGATATCTTCTGACTCGGTATGTAGGGGTTCGCCAGGAACTTGTTCTTCATAATAACTCTCCACACCGATCCATTTCCCCTTGATCTTTTCCTGCAGGGTGGGTTCTGGGGTAGGCTCATCCTTTTTGCAGGACGAAATAATTAGCATTGTAGCAATGAGTAACCCAAGAATTCGAACAGCTTTCTTCATGTTGGAAGGATTGATGGGTTCAATTATAGGATAAAATCGCCAATCACAAACCTCCCTTTTTGTTTACCAAGGAGGAACTGGGTCAAAATTGCTTACACTTCCCGTATCTTGCCGAACAAGATCCCACTCAGATATGAAGCTTGGAATCATTGAGCTTGACCACCATCTGGAATGCCTGAACAGCCTTTGCCAGATCCTTGCCGGATCGGAACATGAGGTGACCATCTTCACCACTCAAAAGTTATTCTCAGAGATCAGAGAAAGGGATTACGCCGCATTCTTCCATTGGAAGGTAGTCGAGGGTTCGGTGGCTTCCTTTATTCAAGATTCCAAGGAGAGTTTTGAAAACCAGGATATCTTGTTCTTTTCCACCATTGAATCCCATTTCCGAAACTTCAACCAACTTAGACTGACCGTTCCTGTGATCGCAAGGATCCATAATGCCAATACCTTTCTCAGACGGTCTTTCCATTATGATCTCAAATTAACCCCTTACTGGCTATTCAAAGACCTATCCTATATTATCCGTAAGGTCTTACTAGAACGAGAGATTCTTGAGAGGAAAAAGTTCATTGACCGCTGTCGGGGAATTTGCTTTACCAGCGATGAGATCACCCTTCATGTCAGAAACCATGATTCTTATCGGAATAGAGACCGGATCATCGATGCCATCCCGATCACTTTCAACGAATGGGAACCACCCCAGAAAATGGCAAAGCCGGATTCGATCGCTATCGTTGGTACCATTGATCGAAAAAGAAAGAACTACCCCCTTTTCCTAAAAGCTTTGGGGAACCTTCGTGATAGATTCACAAGCACCTTAACGATCCGTTTCATGGGACGACCCAAAGGCTCATTCGGACATAGGATACTCGGAAAGGCGAAAGGCATCCAAAATGACAACCTGAGAATAAAGACCTGGAAAGATGGATTGTCACAGGATGATTTTGATGCGGAAATGAATCAAGTGGATCTCCTTGTTGCTCCTATTTTTCAATTCACCAAATATTTCCTCACCAGGGAAGAATATGGACGAACAAAGATCTCGGGGAGTATCAATGACTGTATTAAATATGCACGGCCTGGGATCATCCCTCACTTTTACCCTGTACCAGAAGGGACCGAAAGTATTTTCTTAAAGTATCACGACGAGAAGGAGTTGGAGAAAATCCTTTGGGAGATCACTCGTGGTGAAAAAAGTATATCCATAGAACCCGATATTCTGAGACCCTTCCGATTGGAAGCGGTTAGAAGAAAGGCACTTTCCATTCTGGAAAATTTCTATCAATCCTTAGAGAAATCAGAATAAAAAGGTGTCGGAAGGATCATGTATCCACGTCTGATCTGATCCAACTCATCCTGACTGAAGAAACCTTTCCACTTTCCGATCAAGGACTTTGAATTACGGTTGGTCTTGTATCCCGCCCCCCCCTTATTCTTTTGGTCGATCAATCGTTCAACACGGGGAGTAAAATGGAGCCCAAGATCCTGGTAAAGCGTTTTGAATCCTTCTTTGGGATCCACCAGGAGATCCTCATGCTTGATGGTTTTAATATCATACTTCATGGCCCATTCATGCCATAGGTGATGATGGATAGATATCTGCATGGCGATCTTTTCCAGTGGAGTTCTCAGGGTGAGGATCGATCGGATCTTGTCCTCCGAAAGTAATTTCGAAAGGTTGGGATTCTTTTCGATGCCACGGTATAGATCCGGATTCTTCATAGTCTTCATACTGCGGATAATGGCCGCAGGATGACGGAGAACGATCAGTGGCTGAAAATCAAGATCCGGACTTTGAATGAAACGTTCCAGCATCAGGCCGGAATGGACAGACTTCACAAGGAATGGACCTTGCAGTTTGGCCACACCCAAAGCGCGATAGGTCCGCATCAGGTTTTTCAAAAGTCCAAGTTTGACGCGACTATCCAGCTTCTTTGATCGCGAAATCGAACCAATATACCTCTCGAGTTTTTGGGGAGTCCATTTGAGGAATGCCAGCGGGTAGGTGGATAACCTGGATTGGTCCGAAAGGTAATATCCATTCAGGGACCTTCGGAATAGACCGACCATATCACGGCCCTTTGGAGCAATGGGAAATCGCCTTCCCCCAAATTTGTGATATAGGCCATGGATATTGATCCTTTCGTTATCAGGCTCATGAAGGTAGGTCAGTTCACCGGATGCGGATAGGATCTCAGCGATCCAGGTGGTCCCACTCCTAGGGTAACCGAACATCATGATATTTCCCAAACTTCTCTCGCTAGACATCAATGGTTTATTTGATATCACCCAGAACTCTCGAAAACTTCTCTGAATGTAACCACCCTGAAAGGTCAAGATCCGGAATCAGCAATTGAAGTTCGCGATTGAAGGGAATATAGAACTCACTCAATTGATCGACCAGATCCTTCTCCACAGATGAGATAGAAGGAATAGCCGTACCATTGAGTTTTTGGTAAACTGGTATCAGTGCTTCTTGAATTCCGTAGGGTACTAAAGGTTGGAGTTTCAAACCCAACCTGTGCAGAAAGGAGCTACGCACCCCAAAGGTCTCGTTGCGCTTGGAAAAATTGAACTGATCATAGAATTCGGGATCGATATCAAGCCAGGTTGCCAGCTTTTTCATCCCCTGCACCTTGTCCCTTAGCAATTCTTCGAGAGTGATCACGAAAATGTTCTCCATGCCAAAAGTTTGAATGTATTTGGCAATGAATCGAGCATACATTCCCTCTTCCACATGAATCCCTGCAAAACCTTCGCCTTCGCGAGAGACATATCGATCAAAACTCCCCGTGTCATACTTGAGTTTGTATCGGTTGTAGCTATACTTGCTGTAGATCCTTTTGGCAGGATCCCTTAGGACAAAACCGATCTTTGGGATAGGATCCAGTTTTGGCAGAACTTCAATGGGAGTATTGTAATAGATATAGGGAGCCGTGGCCTCGAAGATGATCTTTTGCCTATGGCATGCACTGAAGAACCTGGAATAAGCCTTCAGACCATCCTTTTTGAAGTTCAGATCCTTGTTGAATCTGGAAACCTCATCCGCCAAAAAAAAGGTCTCTTTGACAGAACTGGCACAGACTTCAGGATGTGGAGCCAACCAAAAATACAGGGAGCTTGTCCCACATTTTGGGGCACCGGCGATCACAAAGTTGGGGTATCTCTCCAGGGTTGACATTGGATCACAAATGTAGGAGGAAATGACGGACTGAAGGGGTGAAAAAACCTATCTATGAAGATAAGGACCTCACCCTTTTAAAATGAGTATATGGATCAGGCTCTAGAGTCCTTTGGAAATCTAAGGAATTGTAAAACCCACAAGAACATTATCAAAGTACATTTGCTTAATGGATCGGACATTACCGATTGAATCCTCATAGGTCACGTTGACCAGTTCAACATCCACGACATACCCCCGTTCACAGGAATTGTAGTCTCTTTCGATCCTGATCTTTACAAGTCCTGACCGAGCCGTCCATTCATGAGTTCTTTCCTGGCCCCAGATCAAGGCATCAGTACAATACTGGTAGGGGGAATTCCAGGATTCAATCGCAGAAGCGATATGGGGATTGAGTGAAAGGTCAAAGGTTTTGAATTCGCTTCCCAGGTTTAGATTCTCGTCATCGGCCTGAACCCAGATATAGGAATTCGGAATATTTGGGATCTCATGATCGTCATATACAAATAGAAATCCACATCCTTTAGTGGAAGTATTCTGCGGGTTGGAAATACATCCCTTCTCGCATCCCGTTAAGCAGAGCATTGAGGAAATGACTGCGATCCAGTATCGGTTCATGTAGGATTTCATTCAATGGTTGAACGGTTCCTGATCCAGAGAACAAGTTACTTGAGATCAAAACACTCTCCTATAGGGAATGAGTGAAGGAAATTGACTTTCATAAAAAAACGAGACAACTGAGTCCAAGACTGCAATTATCTCGTTTGGTAGAGCAAATTGGAAATACTTCGAACCTACGGAATGACATAATTAAGCTCTCACATAAATTATTAGTACATTAAAGATAATAGTAAATCGTGGTTGTTAATAGAAGGCCTACATTTAAT
>JAJLJK010000376.1:0-2175 GCA_033844885.1 Bacteroidota bacterium
GAGGTGAGAGCGGATCATGGTCATATAAATATGTACTTCGTTGCCTTTGCGCTCAACCCGGGTCTCATTCTCAGACAGAGTGGCGTGTGGGTGTTTATTCTCCTTAAGCGGATAGGATTTCAAAGAGCGATCCTTGACCACGTCGGCAGCAATCCCTTGTGCATAGTGGGGTTCTCCGACGGTTGGGAAGTCAAGCAAGAGCTCGATCTTATCTCCGCTGATATCATACAGCTGGGCAGAGTGATTGAGTTCGGGTCCAGTGGGTAGATAGCGATCCTTGGTGATCTTGTTCAAGGCCACAAGATACTCACCCCATGGCTTCTTAGAGTCACCTCCAGGGATCATGATGTGTCCTACAGAATAATAGCAAGGCGCCCGGTCCAAAACCTCCCAGGTACCAAGTTTCCATTTCACAACCTCAGAGCTGATGAAGAAGGAGGTGTAGGCATTTCCACGACCATCAAATTCAGTGTGGAGAGGGCCTAGGCCACCGCTCTTGACAACGCCGGCAACGACCTCATCAAATTTCAGGATGGGAATACCGTCGATCTCTCCTTCAAAGGATTTGTTCTCGATCGCCGTCAGCATCTTATCAAAGCTGTGAACGGTCAGGTCCGCATTGAGCTTACCGTTTCCAACGATGTAGGATCCAGTGGGATCGACATCGACACCGTGGGGAGATTTAGGTGTTGGAAGGAAATACACCAAACCAGGGCAGTCTTCTGGGTAGAGTGCCTTGACACTGGTTCGCTTGATGGACTCAGCAGTGTGGGTCTCATCACTGTATCGATTGATCATGTATTCGGCAGGGATCTCACGGGCTTTGCCTTGAGCAAGATATTCTTCAGCCTTCTTCCAATTGACCGCAGCGATGAAATCCTTGTCATTCTGAGAGGAATTCACCTCTTTCAGGGTATGCGCTTCTTCGGTATTGTAGGTGGTGAAGAACACCCATCCATGGGATTTCCCTTTTCCGGCATGCGCCAGGTCATAGTCAAAACCAGGAACGATCACCTGAAAATTGATATCCATGTGGCCTTCCTCATCCAATTGGATAAAGGAAAGAGATCCACCAAAATTCTCTTTGTAAGTGCTGATCGGAACATCCTTCTGTGGAACAGGAACAGAAAAACGGGTTCCTGCAACCACATATTCTGTGTTCTCCGTAGTAAATGGAGAACTGTGGTTACCTGCAGAGTTAGGGATCTCAATGATCTCTGTGGTTTCGAAAACGGACAGGTCGATCTTGGCGATCCTTGGAGTGTTATTTCCGTTGATGAAGACGTAACGCCCATCAGGCACACCTTCGGTCTGCGATAATTCAGGGTGGTGAGCATCATCCCATGGAACGAAGCCATGGCTGGTCTCGAGCATGGGCTTGGTCTCTTCATTGAAACCATATCCCTTTTCAGCATCCAATGAGAAAACAGGGATGATCTTCAGCAGCCTACCGGAAGGCAATCCGTACACGCTGAGCTGACCACTGAATCCTCCTGAGAAGAATCCATAATATTCGTCATACTCTCCTGGAGCAACATAGACCTTTTCGGCCGCTGAAGATCGATCCAGCGCACCTTGGGCAGATTTTTCTTTTTCGCCTGATCCTCCTGAGCAGGACCCAAGCATGGCGGTGACCCCAACCAGTAGAGTAAAGGCACCGAGGGAAGCAATTCGTCGCATATGAAATTAGGATTGTGTTATTACTTGAGTGTTCTGAAATATTCAAGGATCTTCCGGGCCTCATCCTCTGTAAGATTCTGATTGGCCATGGGGGCACCATTCGCCTCTGCTAGAAGTTCCTTGGCGATGGGATCCTTCTGGATCATGACCTCTGGGTTGAGGATCATATTCATGATCCATTCGGGGGTCCTGCGATCCGAAATACCCTGGATAGCCGGCCCTATGTATCGCTTATCCACCTTGTGGCAAGCTGTACACTTGGCTTCGAACAGTTCTTTTCCCTGTTCGACCAGGGCCGGATCCAGTTCACCCAACGAAACTTCCTTTACAGGACCCACACCCTTGTTCTCCATGGGGTCGGTCGGGGTCTCGACCACTTCTTTGGCCGGTTCGGACGAAGCTGTAGGTGGATCATTGACCACCTTTTCGTCATTGCCACCTCCACATGCACTGATCAGTGCGATGGACATAGCGATTATGGATATTCTACTCTTC
>JAJLJK010000377.1:0-1952 GCA_033844885.1 Bacteroidota bacterium
GTCTGTTCTCGACCAATCCTTCCAGCACATCGAACCTCAAGGTGTTATTCTCGGGCGCATAACCCCATTTCATGGTACTGTAGATAAGACGAACCTCTTTGCTGTTGCGAACATAAAGAGTGTCGCTCCCTACCACATCGATCCCAGCTTCGGCCAAAGAGGTGGCAAAATGACTACCCTCTTTCCCCTTTCTCACCAGGATGGCAATGTCTCCCGGATCATGACCCTCGGAGATCAGATCTCGGACCTTCTCCACCAAGAGGATCGATGCGGATTCGATCCGTTCTTCCACATTATCACCGTTGATCCAGCGAACTTCGACGAATCCACCTGGCTTGGAACTCATGGGAATCTGATGAGCAGAGCGGTACAATTGCTGATAGTCAGGATCATTTAACCAAGAGGACGCCTCCTCAAAGAATCGGTTATTGAACTCCACGATCTTCGGACGGCTGCGCCGGTTCTCCTCCATAGGAACGGTCTCTGCCGCAAATGGGATATCTTCCCGATCCTCCCATTTGGACAGGTCAATGAATTGTTCTGGGTCGCCATTCCGCCATCGATAGATGCTTTGTTTGGCATCCCCGACCACCATACAGGTTCCTCCCCCAGATATCGCGTTCTCAACCAATGGCCACATATTCTCCCATTGGAGAACACTCGTATCCTGAAATTCGTCAAGAAAGAAATGCCGAAATCGCTCACCCAATCTTTCAAAGACATAAGGAGCGTGAACCCCTCGGATCTCGCGATGAAGGATCCGATTGAAATCACTGATCGGCAAAACGTTCTCCTCCGTTTTTATGGCTTCCCACTCTTTGGAAAGTTCACCAAGGAGCGCAAGTCCATACAAGGTGGTCGCCAATTCCTTTTTCCATCGAAGTTCTCGCTGGATCTCAACAGCCTCCAGTATCAATCGGGTCGCCTCTTCCCTCACCTGATCCTGAACTGCGGGTGGTGGCCCTCCCTTAGCGGTGAAATAATCACCAGTACCATCCAGATAAGGTTGGCGGGATTCATTGAAATCAACGATCTCGCCGGTCTTCCATTTTTGAAAGAGCAGTGATGGAGCCCTGGTCCGTTTTCCTTTGATATCATCTATGGTCAATTGGAACCTGCCCAGCATCGACTCATATTCACTACCGATCTCCTTGAGTCTTTGAACCCCTAGTCGCGTAGAATACTCCAATTCCCTTTGAACCTCGACGATCCTCTCCATTCCAATGGACGAAAGGCTCTCCACATCCTGGATGGATGACTCAGAGATCAATTCGGAGGCCACCTCCATCAGACTCCTGAAGAGGTCCCAGCTCTTTTCTTCATCCATTTGTGCATGAGTGAACCGAAGAAGAACATCGGTCAGGATCTCTTCAGTTCCGGCTCTGGAAAAGATCAGGTCCACAGCTTGCTCCATCAGTCGTCCGGCATCCATTTCGAGGTCGAAGCTGGTGGATAGGTTCAAGTCATGAGCAAAGGTCCTGATCAGCCGATGGGTAAAACGATCGATGGTCGAAATTGAGATATTTGCATAATCGTGAAGCATGACCTTTAATACCCGGCCACTGCGACGACTCAAGATATCAGGGGCTATCCCTGTCATTTCCGAGATACCCTTCAGCATGGAGTTGGCTTCATCCGGTCGCTCATCCGCCGAAAGGCTCATTTCACGAAGCATCCGGAATACCCTTTCCCTCATCTCTGCGGCCGCCTTATTTGTAAAGGTCACAGCCAGGATATTTCTGTAACGGTCGGCCTTCTCATCTCTCAGACAAAGGGCAAGGTACTCCTGGACGAGTCGAAAGGTCTTGCCGGCACCGGCAGAGGCATCAAAAACTCGAAAAGGAGCAGGTGTATGGATCATGGACATTTTGCCGTTAGTTTGGTTTGCCTAGGATTTTATCTTTGGTGGCAGAACGGATTGGGAAAATATGCCGAATTTCCGGACCATACGA
>JAJLJK010000378.1:0-1753 GCA_033844885.1 Bacteroidota bacterium
GCTTGGTAATCAACGGTGCATGACGAGGGGCAACCCCTACTTCACCTTCCACTGCTGGTGCATAAACCATCTCAGCTTGGCCGGAGTGAATCGATCCTTCCGCGCTTACAATATCCACATGTATGCTCATTGCCATGATAGTTCTCCTATCAATTTGCTTTGCGAGCAGCTTCTTCGATATTTCCTACCATATAGAAGGCCTGCTCTGGAAGATGATCGTATTCACCTGCCAGAATCGCTTTAAATCCCGCGATGGTATCTTTTAGCGTGACATATTTACCTTGGGCGCCAGTAAATACTTCCGCCACGAAAAAGGGTTGCGACAAAAATCGTTGAATTTTTCGTGCACGGGCTACAGTAAGTTTATCCTCTTCAGACAACTCATCCATACCTAAGATCGCGATGATATCCTTCAACTCTTTATAACGTTGTAAGGTGCCTTGCACACCGCGAGCAACATCATAGTGCTCCTGGCCAACAACGTGTGGATCAAGAATCCGTGAGGTAGAATCCAAAGGATCCACCGCAGGATAGATACCAAGTTCGGAGATCTTACGTGATAGTACGGTCGTGGCATCCAAGTGGGCAAAAGTAGTTGCGGGAGCAGGGTCAGTAAGGTCATCCGCAGGTACGTAGACGGCCTGTACAGAGGTGATCGACCCATTTCTTGTAGAGGTGATCCGCTCCTGCATCGCACCCATTTCGGTAGCCAAGGTAGGCTGGTAACCCACCGCTGAAGGCATACGGCCAAGAAGCGCAGATACCTCAGAACCGGCCTGAGTGAATCGGAAAATATTGTCGATAAAGAAAAGAATGTCACGTCCTTGTCCTTCGCCTTCCCCATCGCGATAGTATTCAGCAAGGGTAAGTCCTGAAAGGGCCACACGTGCACGTGCACCGGGAGGCTCATTCATCTGACCGAAAACAAAGGTCGCTTTAGACTCCTTGAGTGCATCCTTGTTCACTTTTGTAAGGTCCCAACCGCCTTCTTCCATGCTGTGAAGGAAGTCCTCACCATACTTGATGATACCCGACTCAAGCATCTCGCGAAGCAGGTCGTTACCCTCACGGGTACGCTCACCAACACCGGCAAATACGGATAGACCTCCGTGACCCTTGGCGATGTTGTTGATCAACTCCTGGATCAATACGGTCTTTCCAACCCCGGCACCTCCGAAGAGTCCGATCTTACCTCCTTTAGCATAAGGCTCGATTAGGTCGATCACCTTGATCCCGGTAAAGAGAACCTCGGTCGAAGTAGAAAGATCCTCGAATTTAGGAGCTTCACGGTGAATGGGCAGTCCATTGGATGGATCGATGCCTCCGATTCCGTCGATATCCTCGCCTACCACGTTAAAGACACGTCCCCGGATCTGTTCTCCAGTAGGAACAGTGATGGGAGATCCCATTGCTACTACTTCCTGACCGCGTTGAAAACCATCAGTGGAGTCCATGGAGATGGCACGGATGGTATCCTCACCAATGTGCTGTTGGGTCTCCAGAACAACTTCTGAACCATCGGCACGCTTGACGATCAGACCGTCATAGATCTTGGGGAGCTCTTGTTGGGTGGTGTCGAAGTAAACGTCCACAACAGGACCGATTACCTGGGCGATTTTACCTACTACTTGAGACATTCTTCTGAATATTTACGTTCAAAACAGGGATCAGGTCCCCTGAAATTTGGCTGCAAAATTAGGCTTTTTGATGAAATGACAGACCCCCTTCTCAAGAAATTTGAGACAGGGGGTCG
>JAJLJK010000379.1:0-1642 GCA_033844885.1 Bacteroidota bacterium
ATATTCCTGGCCTTTTGCCGTTGGATCCACTCAATGATCATCTCAATAGAGATAGGCGAAAACGCACCTTGAGCATTTTCTGAAGTTCGTGGATAGTGGAAAAGGTGTTCCTCAAGCTTTGGGATTCAAGTCGACTGAGGGCTTCAGGATCCACAAATCTCCCAGAATCGTTGTGCTTCATTCCCGACCATGCCCTGATCCGGTTTAGGAATGCAAAGGCTTTTCCGGCCTCATTGAATAATTCTGCGTGATCTGGTTCCAGTCGGGCTGCTTCCTTGAATCGTTCTACCGTGTTGTTCATCCCTGTCATTTGGTGCTGAAGGGCCAGCACCCGTGCGGTATCCACCAAAGGCAAAAGGGCACGGAGCTTCAGATCGAACTCATTTTTGTGTTCTCCACTTCGCTCGACGATGAGGTTTCTAAAGAACCCAAGAGGAGGAGGGGTCTCGACGGCATCCTGAGCCAGATAGGGAAGGAACAACTGAGTCTTTTCCAATTCCAGAAATATGTGCTTCGTCAATTGACCGGACCAATTCAGGTTACCACTTACCGCTCTGAAGTCGAAGAAAATGGTCGTTCGAAGGATGTTATCCGGATCCGGTTGATCGATCCATTGGCTAAAAAGTACTTTCCACTCCTTCAGGGTTCGGTTCCAATTTGTAGAGTTGGCAGAAATTCCTGCTTCATCCCTTGGCCATCCCAGTTCGTGAAGGGTATTCTCCACTGTCTGTGCAAGTTCACGACCCTTTTCAATCTCATTATCCGCGATGATAAGAGCCGTATCCTGGTCGGTGGTCAAAAGCTGTTCGCCCCGAGCAAAACTGCCGAGGGAGAGATAGCAGAAGGCGTCTTTTTTCAGGCCGATCCGATCAGCGTGATGGTCAATCACTCGCTCCCAGATGGCATTCTTTATGGCGGTCATCATCTTGGTCAGATACTCCATGCTGGCCTCCTGTCGTAAGTACTGGCGAAGAAGATCATCACTTTTCGTTTTCATCCCCTGCCACTCATGCATTTTAGATGACCGTCGGATCTCCTTTATGATCACAGCAGGGTTATAACCCTGGGCTAGGATGAGGTCATGTTCGGAAAGGACGCCGACCAACTCCGAATTTGGGGTTCCATCTCGGGTAAGACAAAGGTGATGAACCCCAAGGTTGAGCATCTCGAAGCTGTAATCCGCCAGGGTAAGCCCATTGGGAACCGTTTTCACCGGATGACTCATAATGGAAGTGACTGAAGATTCTAAAGGAACCCGACCTGTGGAAACCTTGTTTCGCAAGTCCCTATCGGTGACGATCCCGACCGGCCTGTCCTGATCATCAATGACAATGATGGATCCCACTCCTTTGGCCGACATTTGAATTGCCGCCTGACGGATGGTCGAATCATCGAGGCAGGTAAGTACCTTCTTGGAACCATCCATGATAATGGCCTGGTTCAGGCCTGAATAGCCCAGCTCTCCCTCTTCTGCATTAAGGGATCGACTCAATTTCCCCGCAAGTACCCTCCGGGTTCCGGGGGATCCTGAAGCAAATCCTGCTGCGAAATACAAGGAGATCCTTGGGTTTTCGGCGATCATCTTTTTTCCGACAGCGACAGGAAGGGCATAAACGATACTGTCCTGTTGTGCAATGGCTGT
>JAJLJK010000380.1:0-2405 GCA_033844885.1 Bacteroidota bacterium
TCCATTTGCTCTTCATATCTCTCCTGAATGTTGTCACGACGAATCTGGGCTTCTTCGGCAGTGATGGTCCCGCTTTGTTGGAGGCTGTCCACCTCCTTTAGGTCTTCTGCCATCTGACGTGAAAGGGCAGCCATATCGCGAGAGAGTTTTGAGATCATTCGGTTGAGATCGATCTTTTCGACCTTCCGAACATCGTCGGTCAGGATGATCACCTGAGTTCCATCCTTGAGGACCATCCGGACACTGTCCTTCTTTGTCTCTGGCTGAGCCTGGGCGAACAATGCTGTAAGCACCAGGATCAGGCTAAGGGCTGTTTGTTTCATCTTTTTTTGTTTTAGTTTTTCAGTTTTCGGTACTCTTTACAGAAAAGATCTGGCCAAGTGGGATCTGGATCTCCGGCCAATCAAGTCCGTGTTTCTTTGGTTTTTCGAGTGGTTTTCCTTCCACCAGGTTATTGAGTTGTGAGTTGGCATATTCTCCAAGGCGCTTCCCAAAGGTCCTCGTCTCACGAACAGGTTCTTCTGTGGTGGTAGCCCCATCTTCCTCTAATGGTTGTAGGTATTTCATGGGGTCGCTTACAGATACGGACATCCTCATAGCGGGATGATCATTGGTTGAATTCTGGGCAAGCGTCCTATCCGGATCCTGGGTCATTCCGAATTCCTTTTGCGGAAGTTGTTCGGCCATTGGGTTCTCCTTCCTCGAGTTATCGGCGATGATGGTGCCTCGGTCTGAGGGAGTGAGAACTGCCCCTTTTTGGATTCTCTTTGAGGTGCTGGAGGATGTTGGCCGTTGGACAGATTGAAGGGATTCTTCGTTGATGATGGCAGGTTTCAACGTGATCGGACCTTTTTCAGGAGCAATATTGACGATCGCTTTTGGTTGAACGGAAAGGGGGTCAAGATCCTCGGTCCGTTCTAGCCAGAAATAACTTCCAATGCTAAATAGTAGGGTAATGGAGGCTGCTATCCAAATATATCCTTTCCGTCCCCGGTCACGGGTTTCCACCCTGGCCTCGATCTCATCCCAAACCCGCGAGGATGGCTGGATCTCCAGGTCCCGAAGGTGTTCTGAGAAGTGTTTGTCCATCTTTTCCATCACGGTAGATAATTCCTTGATTCCAATTGTTCTTGTAGATACAGCCTTGCCTTTCTCAACTGGGTTCGGCTTGTGCTTTCGGTGATCCCCAACATATCGGAGATCTCGTTGTGTTGATATCCCTCTATGGCGTAGAGGTTGAATACCGTTCTATATCCCAGCGGAAGCTGGTCGATCATTTCCATCAGTGCATCCACCTCGTGTTCGGTATCCACACTTTTGGCGGAGGGTTCGATCCGAAATTCATCATCAACCTCTACAAACAGGTTCTTTTGATACCGAATGAAATTCAGACTCTCGTTCACTGCGATCTTTCTTGCCCAGGCTTCAAAAGGTCCACTTTGATTGTAGTCCTCTATCCTGGTGAAAATCTTGACGAAGGTGTTGCTGAGAACCTCTTCGGCTTCTTCCAGTCGTTTGACATACCGTCTGCAGACTCCCAAAAGTTTGGGCGCAAGCATTTCGTAGACCTTCCTTTGAGCGGTCCGATCCCCTCGCTCCAATTTTCGGACGAGATCTTCAAGACGGGGTTGAAGCGTAAAGAGTTTCACCAAGGCCTTTCTTTGGGCTTTCAATTAGGATGACACCATTTTTTTGTGCCGCGTTGCCTGAGGGGTGATTTTTTTTGAAAAAGTAAAGTTGGGGGAAAATTCGGATAAAGTGTCAAGCCCCTGTTTTCCCGTTGAATAAGCGCTACCTTTACCCGATATGGCAAAGAAAAAAAAGCAAAAGCCCAACGTGGCAAAGATATATGCCGATAATCCGGCAGCATTGGCCCATAAGGCACTGGACGCCTTTCAGCGATTTCCGAACAAAGCGATGAATTACAAACAGGTCGGAGCCAAGATGGGTTTCAGTCCCAAGCAGGTTAAGGCCGAGCTTAATGATATCCTAAAGGTCCTCGAAAAGGAAGGGAAGCTCATTCAGGTGTCACGGGGGCAATTCAAACTGAAGTACATAGAGAAGTACGCCACCGGGATCGTTGATATGACCTCTTCTGGAAATGCCTATGTGGTTTCCGGACAGACCGAGGAGGACATCCATGTCAAAGCAGGAAATCTCATGCATGCCCTTCACGGGGATGAGGTCAAGGTTCTTTTATATGCCCGTCGGAAGAAACATCGTTTGGAAGGGGAGGTCGTGGAGATCATCCAGCGCAAGCGAGACACCTTTGTAGGGATCATAGAGATGAGCAAGAATTTTGCCTTTCTCGTTCCTGATAGCCGACGGATGCAAGTGGATATCTATATCCCCAAGGACAAGCTTAAAGGAGCCCAACATGGGGATAAGGCCATTGCCAAAATGAC
>JAJLJK010000381.1:0-5970 GCA_033844885.1 Bacteroidota bacterium
GGTTCAAGTGTATTTTACTGATGGCGATGGCGATGTGGGTCTCGACGAGACCGACGATCAACCGCCTTTTTGCGATACATGTGAATTTGGACAGAATTTTCTGGTGGACATCTATTCATTCAATGGAGGGCCCATTGATACTTTCACCAATAATTTCAGGATCAAGAATCTCACGCCCAGCGGTCAGAACAAGACTTTGGAAGGGATCATCAAGAACCAGATCGACATTACCAGTCGACAATCGGATACCATCCAGCTTCGATTCCAACTTCTGGATCGAGCACTGAATGCCAGTGCCCCCGTGACAAGTCCAAAGATCCACGTAAGTCTACCCTGAACGTGCCATTAGCGATAACGACCGGTTCTACCGGGTTCCTCGGAAAACATGTGATCAAAAAACTGGTAGATCGGGGTTGGGAGGTCCACGCCCTTCATCGCGAATCCTCATCTCCGCATGAGATTGAAGCATTAGGAGCCAAACCCGTGGCAGCGGATATTTTGCACCCTATGAGCCTTCACAAGGCCATACCTCTTTTTCCAGATGCGATCTTCCATATGGCGGGCGACACCTCACAATGGAAACCCAAGCATCAAATGCAGTGGGATGTCAATGTGTTGGCTACGGATCTGATCATTGAATTTGCGATCGGCAAAAGAGCCAAAAGACTGATCCACACCTCAAGCATTGCAGCCTTTGGAATGCACGATCAGGTGATCGATGAGAACACTCCCTCCAATGCAGATCAGATCGGTCATCATTATTCAGAGACCAAGTGGGTAGGTGAATCTCACGTTCTACAAGCACGAAAACGAGGATTGGATACCGTCATCCTCAACCCTGGACATATCGTCGGACCTGGAGACACTAGAAATTGGGTCCAATTGATTCAAAAGATCGCAGATCAGCAATTACCCGGAATCCCTTCGGGAAGTGGTAATTTCATTCATGTGGATGATGCGGCAGAGGCCCATGTCAGAGCCTTTGAGTCAGGCATTGATGGAGAGCGTTACCTACTGGGTGGTGATCGAGCTTCCTTTCTCGAGTTCATTCAGATCACCCAAGACCTCTTAGGTTTGAAACGATCTCAAAAATCCACTCCCGATTGGATCTTCAAGACCATCGAACCACTTCAAAGATTGATCAGTTCGATCACGGGGAATGAACCCACTCTTACTCCCGAAAAGATCCTCATCCTTACCCATCAGATCCAGGCCGATGACTCGAAGGCTAGAAAAGCCTTCCAAATGGAATTCAAACCCCTTCGGGTTGCTATTTCTGATTCTATCGACTGGATGAGACTGGAAGGAATGATCTCGCAGAAATGAATAGTGAAGAGTGTAGAGTGAAGAATGTAGAATAGAAACATTATTCTCCATTCTCAATTCTCAATTCTCAATTCTCCATTCTTAATTCTTAATTCTTAATTCTTAATTCTTTTGGGTTCTGATCCAAAAAAAGATCCCGAACCTCTATGAGGCCGGGATCGTATCTCAACGCCATCTTTCAATGGCTTAATATCTGAATATCAGAGAGTACCTCGAAGTTCCTGCTCGCGTTCAATCGATTCGAACAAGGCCTTGAAGTTCCCTTTTCCGAATGACTTGGCGCCTTTCCTTTGAATGATCTCAAAGAAAAGAGTTGGGCGATCGGATACCGGCTTGGTGAACAACTGAAGGAGGTATCCTTCATCATCCCGATCGATCAGAATGCCCAATTCCTTCAGGGGCTCCAGATCCTCATCGATCTCGCCTACACGGTCGAGGACATCGTCATAATATGTATCGGGAACATAGAGAAATTCGACCCCACGATCCTTCAGCGCGGTCACTGTCTCGATGATATTATCGGTGGCCACTGCGATATGCTGAACACCGGCACCATTGTAGAAATCAATGTATTCTTCGATCTGAGATTTCTTCTTTCCTTCGGCGGGTTCGTTGATCGGAAACTTGATACGTCCATTTCCATTGGTCATCACCTTACTCATCAGGGCGGTGTACTCGGTAGAGATGTCCTTGTCATCAAAGGAAACAAGTTGAGCAAAACCCATCACCTTGGCGTAGAAATCGACCCACTTGTTCATTTCACCCCAACCTACGTTTCCGACCATGTGATCGATATATTTCAATCCGCAATCGGAAGGATTGTATTCGCTTTTCCATTCGCGGAAACCAGGAAGAAAAGGACCTGAATAAGCCGAACGCTCCACGAAGATGTGCACGGTGTCCCCATAGGTCTTGATCCCGGAGAGAACCACTTTACCATTATCATCTTCCATGGTGTAGGGCTCAAATGCAGGCTCGGCTCCACGTTTTACGGTCTCTTCGAAACTCTTGGTCGCATCATCCACCCAAAGGGCAACATTCTTCACGCCATCTCCATGTTTGCGAAGATGCTCATTGATAGGGGAGTCCTTGGTTAGAGGTGAGGTAAGGATCAATGTGATCTTTCCTTGGCGAAGAACGTAGGATGCCCGGTCCTTCAATCCTGTCTCCAATCCGGCGTAAGCCACGCTCTGAAAACCAAATGCGGTCTTGTAGAAATGCGCAGACTGTTTGGCATTCCCCACATAGAGTTCGACGTAATCGGTTCCATTCAGTGGAAGGAAATCCTCAGCTTGTGGAAACACCTTCTTTAGGTGAAGAGAGGTGGTATCGTATTGAGTTTCCATTTCGTTGGTTTTTTGTGTTTGACAAAGGTACCTTTTCTATCAGGCTTACTCAAGCCAGCTGAGGTAGTAATCATCAAGGGCGGTCTCCAAAGCCTTACCGGTGATCTTGAGGGGCTTGAAGGTGTCGATCATAACAGCGAGTTCCTCGGTTCCCTTTTGGCCGATGCTTCGTTCTGCAGCACCTGGATGAGGACCGTGTGGGATACCGCCAGGGTGAAGCGAGATGAATCCCTTGTCGACGTGATTCCTGCTCATGAAATCCCCGTCCACGTAATACAACACCTCATCCGAGTCGATGTTACTGTGGTTATAAGGAGCGGGAATGGCATCAGGGTGATAGTCATAGAGTCTGGGGGCGAAGGTGCAAATGACGAAGTTATGTCCCTCGAAGGTCTGATGGATGGGTGGAGGCATGTGGATCCGACCAGTGATAGGTTCGAAATCCTTGGCACTAAAGATGTATGGGTAATTGTATCCATCCCAACCTACCACATCAAAAGGATGAGAAGCATAGACGACCGAGTGCATGACATTCTCCTTCTTGATACGGACCAGGAAATCCCCCTTTTGGTCATGGGTATCCAGGGTTTCCGGAACACGATAATCCCGCTCGCAGAATGGGGAGTGCTCCAATAGTTGCCCTACCTCGTTCCGGTAACGCTTCGGCGTCTCGATCGGGGAGAATGACTCTGTGATCAGTAGACGGTTGTCCTCAGTATCGAATTCGATCTGGTAGATCATGCCTCGAGGGATGACGATATAATCCGCATATTCGAATCGGAGATTTCCCAAGAGGGTGCGCAGCGTGCCCGAACCCTTGTGAATGAAGATGACTTCATCTGCATCAGCATTCTTGTAGAAGTAATCGGACATGGATTTTCTTGGAGCCGCCACCGTGATGTTCACATCATTATTGAAGAGCATCACCTCGCGGCTGTCGAGAAAATCATCCTGAGGTTCGACATCCCAGGTCTGCAGCATTCGACTAGTGATATTCTTTGCGACCGCTGCCTTTGGGGTCATATCGATGGGATCGCCGATGGATTTGACCATTGTGGGGCGATGCACGTGATAAAGGAGAGAGGAACGTCCACTGAAACCCTCGGTTCCGAACAATTGCTCATAGTACAATCCGCCATCCGGCTTGCGAAATACCGTGTGGCGTTTATGGGGAATCTTCCCCAGCTTATGATAATAGGCCATAAGTGGATCCTTTCAAATGGTTTGAACCACAAAATTAGCCAATTCAAGATGGCCAAAAATGACCATTATCAGGTTGCCTTATATTATTAAGGGCGGTAGGTCGGGATCCTGATGGTCCAGCCATCGTCGGTTCGTATGATATAAACACCACTTGCGAACTGGTAGGTATCTATTCTTTTGACCTCTCCTTCATCCAAGGTACCCTGTTTTACGATCCTGCCAAACAGGTCAATGATCTCAAAGGACCTTGGTCCCTTGGTATTATTCTGTAGGATCCATTCAGAGTTTTTGAAATCAACTCCAACACGAAGAGTAGGTACCTTCACTGGGTTCTCGTCGAGGGAGAGGAAAGCATCCAGATAGTTCCACTTCCAGATCGAATCCATGGAGGATCGATGACGGGTTAGGAAATCGATCAAATGACCTATACCATGGTCTGAAAAACCCCGAGCACTGTCGCTGAGAACATAGGCTTGGGCAAAACTCAATTGAAAGCGATCATCCCCATATAGGGTCGTGGTCCCCAATCCAGCCAAGACCCTTTGGTCATTTTCATCATCGGGAGATTGGAACCAATTGATATCCTGTGAGGGAGCAAAGGGAAATACCCCCGTTGGATCTATAGAATTTCCGGGAAAAACGAAATTGGTTCTCGTTCCAAATCCATGTCCATCACTATTTGATAGACCAAGGAAACCGGCGGTTGAGTCATATGCAATCTGGGTTCCATCCACCCAGGTATTCCTGAAATAATTGAAATGATCCTGGGATGAAACTGGATTCTTGGCGAACCCAATGGTTCCATTGAAATAATAGATCGAATTGCTCAACCTCCAATATTCACGGTCATATCCGGTCTCAGGAACACAATTCCCGCTTGAATCCCTGACTCCATCCGTACAGCCATCTCGATCATTATCCAGGCCATCATTGAATGGAGCGTTCAACCCTTTCAGGATGACGGTCGCAACGGTGGGATAATTCCTCCCAAACCCCCAAGGTCCAGAAGTATCATTCGCAGTACCATTATATCCAAACGTAGCATTCAGATCCACTAAGGTGCCAACCAGATCATCCCAACCACTACCAACATCATAATCCGAAAAAATGGAAGCCCGAAAGTCAAAAAGAGAGTCCTGATCTTCCCTGATGACCTGATAGTCAACAAAATACATGCTGTCCAGATAGTTGCCACGATCATACATATAGACCGTCCCTACTACGGTGGCATTTACTGAACCACTTTGAGGGGATAGGGCATTATTGAAGATGAACGTGGCGGAAATATCCCCCTTGACGGCGGGCACCTCTCCTAATTGAGGTTCGTAAGTTCCGTTGAAATTCAGATCGTGGAAGGGAGCGAGGCGATATGGCTCATCATAAGCGGTATCCCCATGTGCCGGCCAATCAATGATCTCCTGGGGGAGGTTCGACCCATAGTACCCATTCAAGGCGCTGTCGATCATGGATGATCGAAGGATATGAATGGTATTGTAGATGGGATTGCCATTGGTGGAGGTCGAAACCGGGCCTACCGCATGGTAATTATTCTGAAAATAATAAGCTTGTGCCGAGTAATCGTGTTGACCTTGTGGATCCATCCCACTCATCCAAAGGTTTTGGGAGAACATCAAAGGGCGGGAGATCGAATCTCGAGTAAACATCCCGATGGATCCATCACCCTGAACGGAAACCATCAAGACCGAGTTCTTGATATTATAGAGGGCCCACTGTGCATTAGCCAACGGACCAGTGAAGAGCAATAGAACGCTCAGGTAAAGGTATCTCATGGATGCGACAATTGAATTCGGATCAAAAGATACCTAAAATAACCGTTAGTGAAAAACCTTAATTTGAAGGTTTCCGGAATCGCTTTGTCTTACCCAGTCTTGCTGCCTCCTTGCGGATCTCCATTTGCTGATCTTCAGGTAGATGGATCACCTCCTGGCATTCGGGACCACAGGTTCCTTCAAACTTCTCCGCACAATCCGGACACTGGATAAAAAGGAGGTTGCAGGCCAGGTTGGCACAATTGGTATGATGGGCAGAAGGTTGACCGCATTGGTGGCAATGAGAGATGACCTCCTCGCTGATC
>JAJLJK010000382.1:0-2701 GCA_033844885.1 Bacteroidota bacterium
CAAGGAAGAATGTGAAACAGATGCTCTTGAAGATCATCAATAAAGTGGCTTCGATCATTTTATGACGAATAGGGACCTGGAAAGATTGTTCAGAAAGAAGCTCAACGACCGAGATTTCGAATTTAATCCGGCGGCGTGGAACCGTATGGCATCTATGCTGGATGCTCAACCACCCGTAACAGGATTTTGGAATTCTGCCCGCATTGCGGGAGTGGCTGCAGTAGCCATGATCGGAATCAGCGCAGGGATCATCGGATTCGGTCATTCGGGGCCATCGGTTGATCCTCAATACATGCCGGGCCCAGGCATTTCTTTTGAAATGCAAGACCAGGGCACCCTTATGCAAACCGGATTGGAGGCTTTGATCCAAACAGGTCCGGAAGCTCAGTCCTCAACCAATGAGGGATCAGATCCTGAGATGTCAACTCGGATTGCAGGGACTTCTTCCTCACCTTCAGATCCAATGGGTTCCTCCCCCGGTTTTCAAAATACTTCGCGATCCACTGGACAAACTTCAATTGTAATGGAGACGGTTGCAATTTCCGGGAGGAACTTGCAGGTCCCCATCGATTTGGATAGGATCACCCCGGAGTTCGACCAAGCCACTTCTTCGCAGGAGTTCACTAGGGGTGAATATTGGGGTGACGGACTTCGATTCCATAATAGGATCAACCCTTCCATCTTTCTTGTAGCGGGGGCAAATATTGCCAGCGCATGGACCGGAAACCTTGAAAGTGGTCCCCAAGGACCCGCTTTTTATTTGGGAGTTCATGCTCGCCAATATTTTCAAAATGCCTGGTTTATAGAGTCAGGAATGGATTATAGTGCACGTCAAGGGATCAATAGCACCTATACTTCCTCTGAGGTAACCTATGATTTTGGATACAGGAAAACCACAGACATTTCTCATGGAAGAATGGGTCATTTCATTGAAATTCCTATTCTTTTTGGAAAAGGCTTTGGGCGACACGACATCTCAATGGGTCCAAGGGTCTCTTATATGGCAAGCATGTCCAGTGAGGTAGAACGGATGGTCGAAACGGACTTCTCAACTTCCTGGTCCAGCTTCAATAGCCACTCTTATCAGGATCCCTACAGAAAGTGGGACCTTGGATTATCGCTCTCCTATGAGTACAGCCTGAATCCCAATTTGGGCATTCAAGTATCTGGATATTATGGATTGCTCGACCAAACCCGCGACCAACTCATTGGGACGGAACAGTTTGACAGAAATCTTTATCTTAGGTTTGGATTAACCTATCAACCCTTCTAATGACCCAATGGCTCCAAAGATCAGTAGCCTTCATGGTGGCATGGACCTTATTCAGTTCATGTGAGAAACCCCCTGAGCCAGAGGGAAGTCCCAATCCGGTATTTTATGTGAATGGTTCCCAGGACGGCGGAGGGGACTTTGTCGTTCACGCAGGCCAATTCGGGGTCTACATGCATACGGGTGTTGCCAACGATTCTATGGGAATCAAATATTACTACGGGGTGGTTGGCCAAAAAGACACCAGTAAGGGCGAGTACATGGAGTTTCGATTCAGAAGCTATTCCAAAGCCGGGGAAAACGGCCCTAATCCTGAACCGCTATTCCATACCGGCCGATATGATCTTTTCTCTGCTTACCGGGAGAAAGCCAGTGAAAAAGAAGTGGAGTTCTCCTTTTTCCCAAGTGATATCGGCAGCCCGGTCTCTAGCTTTATCTGGAACATAGATGGGAATTCCTTTACCTCGAACATCCCGATCATCACTATGGATACCACCGTCGAAAAGGATGTGGATGTGATATTGGCTGCTCAGTTCACGAGTGGTTGTCTATCCGACCAACGCTCCGTACTGATGACCAACCGTGTAAATGAACATGTGGGCTTGTCCTATTCGTTGATCGGAAAGGGTCAAGTAGAATTTTTTGCAGATGTTCCAAATGGATTTTCCAACGTGGAATGGACTGTGAATGATATTTCTCTTGGAAGGAGCCCTTCCAAGATCGTGAAT
The DNA here is from genome assembly GCA_033844885.1 of Bacteroidota bacterium. Taxonomy (GTDB): domain Bacteria; phylum Bacteroidota; class Bacteroidia; order Flavobacteriales; family Schleiferiaceae; genus JAJLJK01. Next base: position 1,999 of record JAJLJK010000382.1, read on the forward strand.
TTGGTTCCCGGCACCCAACTCAAGGTTACCGCATTGGCGAGTAATCCTCACGGAATCATCTCTGAAACAAGAAACTTCACCGTCGTCGATACCAATATCATCGATTATTGTCATGCGGATTTCACCATCCGTCAAAGAGAGGTCATGGTGGAGGACCACGATCAATTTGGCACGGTTGAGATCCTTTACAGGGATAAGGACGGAAGAATCTATTCTAGCAGGAATATTTTAGAACCCGGATATGTGGACGTGCTAAAGATCGAGAGCTATATTCCCAATGAGAATGGTGTGCCAACCAAAAAGCTCACTTTGGAAGGCAATTTCCGCCTTCAGGCCCAAGACGGTAACATCGTTCACTTCAATTCCTTCTCGGGCGTCATTGCCGTGGCGTACTAAACAAAAAACCCCCACCAACGGTGAGGGTTTGATCGATCGAATTCTCAGATCTTCTTATTTCTTCTCGACCACATTGACAGTGATGGTAGAAGACATTTTTTCGCCGTAGGATTGATGAGCTCCATTGGCAAACTGCAGGGTCAGGGTGTGTTGACCGGGAATGAGATTCAATGTAGCCTCCGTTTGACCCTGTCCATAGTGAATATGGCTTCCATCTGCCGGAACGATCTCTCCCTTTGGAGAAAAGCTCCCATCAATGATAATGTGGTGGTGTCCGGTGCCGGGAACGATCTCTCCAGCTTTGCGG
>JAJLJK010000383.1:0-2701 GCA_033844885.1 Bacteroidota bacterium
CAAGGAAGAATGTGAAACAGATGCTCTTGAAGATCATCAATAAAGTGGCTTCGATCATTTTATGACGAATAGGGACCTGGAAAGATTGTTCAGAAAGAAGCTCAACGACCGAGATTTCGAATTTAATCCGGCGGCGTGGAATCGCATGGCCTCTATGCTGGATGCTCAACCACCCGTAACAGGATTTTGGAATTCTGCCCGCATTGCCGGGGTGGCCGCGGTAGCCATGATCGGGATCAGCGCAGGGATCATCGGATTCGGCCATTCGGGGCCATCGGTTGATCCTCAATACATGCCGGGCCCGGGCATATCTTTTGAAATGCAAGACCAGGGTACCCTTATGCAAACCGGATTGGAGGCTTTGATCCAACCAGGTTCTGAAGCTCAATCTTCAACCAATGAAGGATCAGATCCTGAGATGTCAACTCGGATTGCAGGAACTCCATCTTCACCTTCAGTTCCAATGGGTTCCTCCCCCGGTTTTCAAAGAACTTCACAAGCGACAGGACAAACTTCACCGATTAGGGAGGTGGCCACCATTTCTGAGAGAGACGTGCAGATCCCCATCGATTTGGATAGGATCACCCCGGAGTTCGACCAAGCCACTTCTTTGCAGGAGTTCACTAGGGGTGAATATTGGGGTGACGGACTTCGATCCCATAATAGGATCGACCCTTCCATCTTTCTTGTAGCGGGGGCAAATATTGCCAGCGCATGGACCGGAAACCTTGAAAGCGGTCCCCAAGGACCCGCATTTTATTTAGGAGTTCATGCTCGCCAATATGTTCAAAATGCCTGGTTTCTAGAGTTAGGAGTTGATTATAGTGCACGCCAAGGGATCAATAGTACCTATTCCTCTTCTGAGGTAACCTATGATTTTGGATACAGGAAAACCACAGACATTTCTCATGGAAGAATGGGTCATTTCCTTGAACTTCCTATTCTTTTTGGAAAGGGATTTGGGAGACACGATATATCAATCGGTCCAAGGGTCTCCTATATGGCAAGCATGTCCAGTGAGGTAGAAAGGAAGGTCGAAACGGACTTCTCAACTTCCTGGTCCAGTTTCAATAGCCACTCTTATCAGGATCCCTACCGAAAGTGGGACGTTGGATTATCGCTCTCCTATGAGTACAGCCTGAATCCTAATTTGGGCATTCAAGTATCTGGATATTATGGATTGCTCGACCAAACCCGCGACCAACTCATTGGGGTGGAACAGTTTGACAGAAATCTCTATCTTAGGTTTGGATTAACCTATCAACCCTTCTAATGACCCAATGGCTCCAAAGATCAGTAGCCTTCATTGTTGCGTGGACTATTTTCAGTTCATGTGAGAAACCCCCTGAGCCAGAGGGAAGTCCCAATCCGGTATTTTATGTCAATGGTTCTCAGGATGGCGGCGGTGACTTTGTCGTTCACGCAGGCCAATTCGGGGTCTATATGCATACCGGTGTTGCCAACGATTCAATGGGAATCAAATATTACTACGGAGTGGTTGGCCAAAAAGATACCAGTAAGGGCGAGTACATGGAGTTTCGTTTCAGAAGCTATTCCAAGGCCTTGGAGAATGATCCTAATCCGCAACCGATATTCCATACAGGCAGATATGATCTTTTTTCTGCTTATCGAGAAAAGGCCAGTGAAAAGGAGGTAGAGTTCTCCTTTTTCCCAAGTGATATCGGCAGCCCGGTCTCTAGCTTTATCTGGAACATAGATGGGAATACCTTTACCTCGAACATCCCGATCATTACTATGGATACCACCGTCGAAAAGGATGTGGATGTGATATTGGCAGCTCAGTTCACGAGTGGTTGTCTATCCGACCAACGCTCTGTACTGATGACCAATCGGGTGAATGATCACGTGGGTTTGTCCTATTCTTTGATCGGAAAGGGCCAGGTTGAGTTTTTTGCAGATGTTCCAAACGGATTTTCCAATGTGGAATGGACCGTAAATGATATCTCTCTTGGGAGAAGCCCTTCCAAGATCGTCGATTTAGTTCCCGGTACTCAACTCAAGGTTACGGCCTTGGCGAGCAATCCTCGAGGGATCATCTCTGAAACCAGGAATTTCACCGTCGTCGATACCAATATCATCGATTATTGTCATGCGGATTTCACCATCCGTCAAAAAGAGGTCATGGTGGAGGATCTTGATCAATTTGGCACCGTTGAGATCCTTTACAGGGATAAGGACGGGAGAATCTATTCTAGCAGGAATATTTTAGAACCCGGATATGTGGACGTGCTAAAGATCGAGAGCTACATTCCCAATGAGAACGGAGTGCCAACCAAAAAGCTCACCCTGGAAGGTAATTTCCGCCTTCAGGCTCAGGACGGAACCATCGTTCACTTCAATTCCTTCTCCGGAGTAATTGCCGTGGCGTACTAAACAAAAAACCCCCACCAACGGTGAGGGTTTGATCGATCGAATTCTCAGATCTTCTTATTTCTTCTCGACCACATTGACAGTGATGGTCGAAGACATTTTTTCGCCGTAGGATTGATGAGCTCCATTGGCAAACTGCAGGGTCAGGGTGTGTTGACCGGGAATGAGGTTCAATGTAGCCTCCGTTTGACCCTGTCCATAGTGAATATGGCTTCCATCTGCCGGAACGATCTCTCCCTTTGGAGAAAAGCTCCCATCAATGATAATGTGGTGGTGTCCGGTGCCGGGAACGATCTCTCCAGCTTTGCGG
>JAJLJK010000384.1:0-28223 GCA_033844885.1 Bacteroidota bacterium
CTGCATGAAATTCTTTATTGACACCGCCAATCTCGATCAGATCCGCGAGGCTCAGGAACTGGGTATCCTTGATGGAGTGACCACCAATCCATCCCTGATGGCAAAGGAGGGGATCTCCGGACAGGATAATGTGATGAAACACTACAAAGCGATCTGTGATATCGTGGATGGTGATGTCAGTGCAGAGGTGATCAGCACCGACCTGAAGGGAATGATCCGCGAGGGCGAGGCCCTGGCCGACATCGATCCCAAGATCGTTGTGAAGGTTCCCATGATCAAAGATGGTGTCAAGGCCCTCAAGTATTTCTCTGACAACGGGATCAAGACCAATTGCACTCTGGTTTTCAGTGCTGGACAAGCGCTATTGGCCGCCAAAGCGGGAGCTACCTATGTCTCTCCTTTCATCGGCCGACTGGATGATATCAGTACGGATGGTCTTGACCTGATCGAGAAGATCCGTGTGATCTATGATAACTATGGATATGAGACCAGGATCCTGGCCGCTTCCGTCCGCCATCCCATGCATATTGTTGAGTGTGCCGAGATCGGTGCCGATGTTATGACAGGACCACTGAGTGCCATCATGGCCTTATTGAATCACCCCTTGACCGATATCGGATTGGAAAAATTCCTGGCCGATCACGCCAAGACCAACAAATAAGTTTTTCGCATTTTAAAAAGCTCCCCTCGGGGAGCTTTTTTTTAGGGTAGTTAGTTATATTTCAAAAATTTTATTCTACCCTATGATCTCTAAACCCATCTTTCGACCTTTTGTAGTCCTTTTCTTTATTTTACTAGGCTCCCTGTCCCCTTTCAGATCCCATGGGCAAGCCAGTATCAAGAACGGTCCTGTATCCATTAGCATTGGTGAAGTACTAAGTACTTTTCCCATACCCAGGGATGAGAATTTTGTGAAGATCCTCGGGATAGATGGAGATTATGCATTCTACCAGACCCGAAGATTTCCCGCTTTCGCTCCAGAGGGAAGAAATGATAATATTTATTTCCAGACCATCGAGAAACGAAACTGGAAAACAGGAGAACTCATCTATGCCGCTACCATCGATGAGACCAAATATCGTGGTGGTCTCTTAGAACTTCACGATTGCTTTCTTTCTCAAGGTGAGGTCTTCATGTTATTTGATGTCTTTCAAAAGAATACGGATTCCAGAATCCTGGTGGCAAGAAAACTGGATCCTAATGGGAAATTTCAGGCCTTTAAGCCCATAACGAAGGTTTTTACCCCAAAATCCCAGTATGGAGAATTCATGACCCAATGGGATGAAAAGAAGGGTGAACTACTTGTTTTCACGAAAGGAGACTCCAAGGACCATGAAAAGACAAGGTTATCATTTGAAGGGTTTAACAGAGCTTTGGAGGAGACCTTCTCCCATGAGATCATCGTACCCTCATATGAAGAGGACCATTTCATCCTTGTGGAAAAGATCTTTGAGGATGCGGTTCATTTCATTGATGTATTTCCCTTGGATGATGATAAATACAGTGTTCAATACCGGGCATTAGGAAGGGATGGCACCATAAAAGAGGCCTCGATCGGATTTCCGGCACGTATCCATAGTCTTTGGATCACTAGGGATGGAAGCTCGAATTATGTGGAAGGGCTGAGTTCTGCCAAGGACGAGAATTACTTTGCAGGGTATTTCAAGATCGCAGTGGACCTCAATGAAGGACGCTCAAGGATTGTAAAGATCCAAGGATTCAATGATGAGTTCACAGAAAAAATCGCTGATCATCGCTCCATAATGCGAGTTACCTCAAAAAGTCTCTTTGGACCTAAAAGGTCTTCTCGATATCGTCCAGTTTGGGAAAATTCAATGGAGGATGGTGAACGGTTATTGGTCCTTTCAAAAAAGATTGTGATCTATACTCAAGGAGCCATCGCCCCCTTTGACCATTACGTCGAGGATCTCATCGTGGTCAAGATGGATTCGGTCGGAAACTTTGAGTGGTATAAACATATACCGATGCGTTTCAACCCGGCTGTAGAAGACCAGGCAAGGACACTGATGACTCCCGCGAATGGAGGTGTGGCTTTCTTCTTTCCCAATGATTCCAAAAACCTAAAGGCTTGGCAGGACTCAAAGACTCGTGCTGATTACGGGTCCGGAGAACATTCCACTTTAGTTTATGTGAATTCAGGTGGCAAGGTCAATTATGCCGAAATGGACCATGAAACGAATGCGGATGAGATGGGTTACTCCTTCCTGGGTTCCCAAGCGACGATGACACCTTTAGAAGAGGGAGGATCAACTTATTTGGTTATCGCGAAGGACGAAAATAAAAGAGGGGAATTCATATTTACCACTGTTACTCTTGAGGTGAAAAAAGAATGAAGATTCCATTCTGACAAGGAGGTCGACTTTTGATCCTTCCACTTTCATGGTGATTCCTTTGGTCGTACATTTAAGGAAAACGTCACCACACCATGAGCAATATAGTCAAGATCCATCCGGTCAATCCTCAGGAAAAGCACATCGAGACCGCAGTCAAAGTGTTGCGAAATGGGGGGATCATCATCCTTCCCACAGACGGCGTCTATAGCTATGCAGCAGACATCAAACAACCTAAAGGGCTAGAGAAACTGGCGCGGATCAAGGGCAAAAAGGTGGAGGAATCCCACTTTTCTTTCCTTTTCGATGACCTCAGTCAGGTTTCGGACTATACCATGCAGTTCGACAAGTCCACCTTTAAGGTTCTAAAAAGAGGCCTTCCTGGGCCCTATACCTTTATTCTCAATGCGAATAAGAGCATTCCGAAGATCTTCCAGAGCCGAAAGTCAACCATAGGGATCCGGATGCCGGACAACAAGATCGCTAGAATGATCGTCCGGGAATTGGGAAATCCGATCGCTACCACTTCTGTGACGGACGAAGACTCTGTGATCGAATACACCACCGATCCCGAACTCATTCAGGAGAAGTTTGGACACACGGTGGACCTGGTGGTGGATGGAGGGATCGGGCAGAATGTAGCCTCGACCGTGATCGATCTGACCCAAGGGGAGATCGAACTCCTGCGTCAAGGTCAGGGAGAGGTTGAACAACTCCTTTAATATGTCCAGAATCTTTCGGCTTTTTCATCCTGAGGTCTTTCAGGGTGTTCAGCGATCGAAAAGATATTTCGAGGGTTGGTACTTTAAACAGGTCTCCGCCAATGAACAGTTCGCTTTTGCCTTGATCCCGGGGATCAGTATCGATGAGAATGGGGTTCGCGAGGCCTTCATCCAATTCATTGACGGACAATCCGCTACAACCCATTACATTCCCTTTTCAGGGGATTCTTTTTTGCCAGAAAAGGAAGGACTGGAGGTAAGGATCGGGATGAACCTCTTCAGCCGGGATCGAGTCAAGATCGACCTGAGACCTGGCCTGGACCTTCAGGGGGATTTCACCATATCCGGCCACCATTCCCTTAGACCTACCCTATTCCGTCCGGGGATCATGGGATGGTACAGCTATATTCCCTTCATGGAATGTTATCATGGAATGGTCAGTATGCGCCATGAACTATCCGGCTGGATCAGATGGAATGGCACTCATCACACCTTAGATGGCGGAAGTGGTTATATCGAGAAAGATTGGGGACGGAGTTTTCCACGGTCCTGGATCTGGATGCAAAGCCACAATTTCGATCGACCGGATGTCTCACTCATGTTCTCATTGGCTGACATCCCATGGATCGGATATCATTTTCCCGGATTCCTGTGTTCATTTCTCCTCGGTAAAGAAATACATATCATGGCCACCTACACGGGAGCGAAACTTGAAGTTCAGAATTGGGATGGACATTCCCTTTCCATCGTCATCTCAGATAACAATCATAAACTCACCCTTTCTACCCAGCAAGCCCTTTCTGGCATACTGAAGGCTCCTACGGGTGGAAAGATGATCCGAGAGATCGCGGAAAGTATCGATGCTGAGATCGAGGTCCAGTTTGAGACCCTGGATGGCGAGTTACTCTACAGGGGAAAGGGTCGGAAGGCCGGTGTAGAAATGGTGGGTGAGGTGGATGGACTCCTTTCCGGAAAGATATGATCAAAGATCCAGGAGCTGATCCGGATGAATCCCGGCAAGAGTGGCTGATCGATTGACCTTTCCGGTCGGGGTGCGGCTGAATTGAGGAATGAAAACCAATTTTCGAGGTCTGTGATATTTGGGAAGGTCGAGAGGCCAGTCAATGGTTTTAGGACTCCCTTCAATGCAGATAATGGCCATCTCTCCAAGCCGATTATCCGGCCATCCTGCCACAAAGAATTCGCGGTCCAAACTTTTCGATATCACCTTCTCTATCTGCTCCGGATGGATCTTTACCCCTCCTGAATTAATGACATGATCCCGGCGACCCAGCCATTCAAAAGAATGTTCATCGATCAACCTCACCTGATCATGGGTGTGGAGTTCGGGTTGACCTATCGCCTCTGCATGAATGACCAGGCATCCTGAATCATCCGAGGAGAACTGAACTCCTGGCAAGGCATGGTAATACTCTTCCCTTTCGGGGGATAACTGCCGCAAGGCAATGTGACTGATCGTTTCTGTCATTCCAAAGGTCTGATAGATCTTCAAAGTCTTCCTTCTTGTGAGTTTATCCAAAAGGGATGGGGAAATGGGTGCTCCTCCAATGATCAGAGTTCCAACCCGGTTGAGAAGATCGATAGAGTTCTCCACCTGCATGGGGACCAGGGCGACCAGATCGAAACGATCACCCTCTTGCAAGGGAGCAGAAGTAGGTTCGCGAAGGGTCAATCGCAGACCTCCAAGCATGGATCGAAGGACCATCATTCGTCCTCCTATAAACATTGCAGACATACACAGTAGGGCCGACTGCCCCTCCGAGATTCCAAGAAAGGATAGCGTTCCACGGGCTGAGGCGGTCATATGCGCCTTTTTTATTAGGATCACCTTTGGAGTTCCGGTACTCCCGGATGTTTTGACCTCAATCGACTCCGAATGATCCAGCCATTCCTTCATAAAGACCTGAACCTCTTTGACCCAGGTCCTTTCGTCTCTCAACTGGATGAATTCCAACGGGTTGAGATTCCGACCGTCAAGATCGATAGAGAACCCGCTATGAATGTGGCTTTCAGCCATTTTTCGGTATGAATTTTGATAGGAAAACTGAGAATTTTTTTCCTTGATCGATCATGCGTAAACTACTACTTCTCCTCATTGCCACTTTTTCTTTTTTTGGATCCAGTGCGCAATGGGTAAGGGTATTGGACAAAAATACAAAGCGACCCATAGACTTTGTCTACATCTTCAATACTTATGGAAGTTCGACCACTGACCCTGAAGGTCGGGCGGATATCACACCTCTCGGGCCTGATACTGCCTCCATCTACTTTCAACACCCAGGCTACAAAACCCTCGAGTTCACTCGAAGTGAATTGAAGAGAACGGATTTTGTGGTTCTCCTTCCACAGACCGAGCTGAAACTGAGCGAGATCACGGTGGCCGCCAATCGCTGGGAAAAATCTACCGATCAACTTCCGAATCAATTGGCCGTAGTGGATCGGAAGGAGATCAAATTCCAAAATCCCCAAACGGCTGCCGACCTTCTTGATCTTAGTGGGCAGGTCTTTATCCAAAAAAGTCAAATGGGTGGAGGAAGTCCAATGATCCGTGGATTTGCCACCAGCAGGGTCTTACTGGTAGTGGATGGTGTCCGCATGAACAATGCGATCTTCAGGGAAGGAAATGTGCAGAATGTGATCTCCCTGGACCCTCTGAGTATCAAATCAACCGAGATCCTCTTTGGTCCGGGATCAGTGATCTATGGTAGTGATGCCCTGGGAGGAGTAATGACGTTCAACACGCTAAAACCTCAATTCCAGCAATCTTCATCCGGCTTGACCGAATTGAATGCGACACTGCGTACCGCATCGGCCAATTTTGAGAAGACAGGACACTTCGACCTGAATCTTGGCGGCGAGAAGATCGCAGCGGTATCCTCCTTCACCTACACCGATTATGATGACCTGATCATGGGCTCCCATGGTCCGGAATCGTATCTGCGTCCTGAATATCAGGATCGGGTGAATGGCGTGGATGTTGTGGTGGGGAACAGAGATCCCAAAAGACAAGTAGCCACTGGATATTCGCAATACAACCTGATGCAAAAGGTGGCTTTCAAACCCAACGACCATTGGTATTTTGAGGGTGCGATTCATCATTCAGCCACATCAGACATACCGAGATACGACCGCCTCATTCAGTATAGAAATGGGGATCTGAGATTTGGCGATTGGTATTATGGCCCGCAAAAATGGACGATGGGCAAATTGGATGTGGATCACAAAGCACCCACATTGCTTTACAACGAATTGAAGGTCACCACGGCTTTCCAGCGATTTGAAGAAAGTCGATATAGTCGTGCATTTGGTGACAATATCCTTGAAGGTCAACAAGAACGCGTGGATGCATGGTCCATAAATCTGGATCTTCGAAAGGTGATCGCCGAAGGTCAACGAATGTATTACGGTGGTGAGATCCTTTTGAATCAGGTTTCTTCCACTGCAAGAAATGAAAACATCAACTCAGGTGAGTCGACACCTGCCGGCACGAGATATCCTGACGGAAGTACCTGGAAAACTGCGGCGGCCTATGCCAATTATGAGATGGATCTGTCGTCGAAATGGTTCTTATCTGCCGGGGCAAGGTTCACTCAAGTTTGGATAGATGCCAGCTTCGACCCCACCTTTTATCAACTTCCATTTGGTAGAGCCCAAAATCGAACCGGAGCACTGAACGGGATGTTGGGAGCCACCTACCGTCCCTTTTCAGACACCAAGATCTACATGAACCTAAGCACGGGCTTCAGAGCACCCAATATTGATGACATAGGGAAGGTCTTTGACAGTGGGGATCAGATCGTTGTCGTACCCAACACGGACCTGAATGCAGAGTATCTCTACAATGCAGAAGCCGGGATCCTTCGCACCTGGAAAAAAAGGTTTCAGATCGAGGCCACTGCCTTTGTTTCATTCCTGTCGGATGCCATGGCCAGAAGGCCCACCACTTTGAATGGGATGGACAGCATAATCTATCGAGGGGATCTCAGTCAGGTCAATTCGATCCAAAACGTGGACCAGGCTTTTATCGCCGGAGCATTCTTGCGACTTTCAGCCGACCTGAATGAACATTTCAGCACGAGTTTGGAGGGAACCTATACCTACGGCGAAGCTAGTGATGGCGAACCACTTCGGCATGTGGCTCCGTTCTTTGGGCGAGCCTCCGTCTTTTTCAAACACGGTTGGTTCAAGGCCGACCTCTATGCGATCTACAACGGAGAACTCACCACTGAACAGCTTGCTCCAAGTGAATTGGATAAGCCGTATCTATACGCAACAGATGACAATGGGGACCCCTATTCTCCATCCTGGTGGACCTTGAATCTGAAGGCCTCCTATCCCGTGCACAAGAATCTGGAATTAAGCGGTGGAATAGAGAATATCCTGGATCAACGGTATCGACCCTATTCGTCCGGCATTGTGGCCGCAGGCCGAAATTTCATACTGGCACTCAGGCTACATATCTAAGAGGGTAAGATCCCATTGCGTATCCTTTTCATACCACAGTTGTCCATTTCTGACCATAAGCGGAGATGGAATATTATTGGTATAAAGGCTTCCCGTGCCCAATCCCTGGGGCATGGGATTTCCCAAGGCCGCAGTGAACTGTGCGATAGCATTCAATCCAATATTGCTTTCCAGAGCACTGGTCATCCACCAGCCGGAATTGAACTGGGAGGCTATCTCGATCCACTCCTTGGAGCTTTCAAATCCTCCGATCAAACTCGGCTTTAGTATAAAGAATTGGGGCTTTATGGTCTGTGCCAACCTTTTCTTCTCTTCCGTCTCGTAGATCCCGATCAACTCCTCATCCAAACAAACCGGAATGGAAGGGTTTTCGCAGATGGCTGCCATTTCCTGCCATTGCCCTGCCTGAATAGGTTGTTCTATGCTGTGAACCTTGAATCGAGCTAAAGAATCAAGGATCCTAGGGACCTCATTTGGTTGGAAAGCCCCATTGGCATCCACTCTGATCTCCAAAGACTGGGGGTCGAATTCGGAACGCAATTTTTCAATGATCCCTAGTTCCTGCTCCAGATCCACTGCACCTATCTTCATTTTTAAACAGGTGAATCCCTCATCGAGACGCTTTTTTACCTGTTCTCTCATAAAATTTAGGTCCCCCATCCAGATCAATCCATTGATCGGTTGACCACTCTCCCCTCTTGAAAAGGAGGTATACCACAATCTGAGATCTCCGTTAAGATCCAGGCTCCGGGTGGCTTGTTCCCATCCAAACAGGATGGAAGGCCATTTGGTCAACTCTTCTCTGATCAGAACAGAAGGGAGGTGAATATTGGCGCAAACCCATTCCAGAACTTCGTCATAACCGTCCCTGTCGTCAATGGAGAGGCCGGGAAGAACTCCACATTCACCGATCCCATGGTTCTTGCCATCGGAAAGGACCAGGAAATAGGTGGGTTTATTATGCAGGACTCCACGCGATGTTCCAGCGGGTTCCTTGAACTGAAGGACGTGCTTCAGAAATCGGGCTTTGATCATGGTAAGTTGAAAAGGGTCAATTGGGTGAACCTAAATTCGGGAAAAAGGAGAAAGCCTGTACGTTTTTTTGCTGAAATGTTCCGATCGAGGGAAAAAGCAACCCCTCAATCATAAGTTAGGAAATGGGGTGGGAATAATGCTACAAAACCTCTATATTTAGATCACAAGAACCTGCCCAAGTGGCACTTACCTGTCCAACAGGTACACATCTGGTCAATGACCTCCTCTTTCCGGGTGTTTCATGCTCGACCCAAAGGTCCAGAGTTTCTAAGATCTTCTTTTCCAGAAAGGAAAACCTGACTTCCCTCATATGTTTTGGCTGTGGGGGTGTCTACCTTTCATAGACCATTCTCGAATTCAATTTTAACAGTCAACATACAGCTTGCATTATGAAAACCTTTGACGATAAACACATCAAGAACGTGGCCTTCGTTGGAGCCCATAAAAGCGGCAAGACCTCCCTTGCCGAAACCATGCTTTTTGAGGCCGGCCTGATCAACCGGAGAGGATCCGTAGAGACCAAGAATACGGTCTCCGACTACCACGATGTGGAGCATGAACGGGAGATGTCCGTTTTTGCCACTCCATTGCATACCGAATGGAGAAACTATAAGATCAACATCATCGACACACCCGGATTGGATGACTTCATTGGAGAGATCGCCTCTGCAATGCGGGTCGCAGATACTTTATCGGTTGTGATCAATGCGCAACATGGTGTCGAAGTGGGAACGGAGATCCTTTGGGAATATGTGGACAAATTTCACAAGCCAACCTTGTTCGTGGTCAACCAGATCGACCACCCCAATGCCAATTTTGACGAATCTGTAAAATCCATTGTAGAGCATTTCGGGCAACATGCTGTCGTGGTGCAATACCCGATCATGGTCGATGGGCAACAAGGGATCATTGACGTTCTAAAGATGCGTCTGTACCTATTTAAGCCCGAAGGTGGGAAACCTGAGAAATTGGACATCCCTTCCATTGAAATGGACCGGGCCTCCAGGCTTCACAATGAATTAGTAGAGAAAGCTGCAGAGAATGATGAGGAATTGATGGAGCTCTTCTTTGAAAAGGGATCACTGAATGAGAGTGAAATGCGGAAGGGGATCCGACTCGGGATGCTTCATCACGAATTATTCCCCATTTTCTGTGTCTCTGCAAAGAACGATATGGGAACCGGCCGCCTGATGGGATTCATTGACAACGTATGTCCTGCAGCGGCTGACCTCAAGCCCGAAGTCACCGAAGAAGGTGTGACCCTTCATTGCGATCCATCTGAACCCACAAGCCTCTTTGTCTTTAAGACGCTTTATGAGCCCAACCTGGGCCAGATCAGCCTGTTCAAGGTCAAATCCGGCACCTTGAAACAGGGCGAGAAACTCGTGAATTCAAGAACCGGTGAAGAAGAGGTCTTCAATCAATTGTTCATTCGGGATGGTGGGACCCGTCACGCTGTAGACATGCTTTCCAGCGGAGATATCGGTGCCACCTTGAAACTCAAGCACACCGAAACCAATGACACACTTCACCAATCGGGGAAACCGATCACATTGAAGAGGATCCAATTCCCTGAGCCTCGCATCAGCAAGGCAGTGTTCGCGGTCAACAAAAGGGATGAGGATCGACTTGGTGAGGTTCTTAAGAAGATATCCAGTCAAGATCCCACCATCAAAGTGGAATTCTCCGGAGAACTTCGACAACTCATCCTTTCCTGTCAGGGGGATCTTCACCTGGCCATCATTGATTGGATCCTTCGAAATGAATATGGGGTAGAGGTCGAATTCCAAACTCCGAGAGTCGCTTACAGGGAAACCATCACTCGATCCGCGAACGCTAGCTATCGTCACAGGAAGCAAAGCGGTGGTGCCGGCCAATTTGCCGAAGTTCACCTGAAGATCGAGCCCTGGACCGAAGGGATGCCTGATCCACATGGCTACAGTGTGAAAGCCAAAGACGAGGTGGATCTTCCTTGGGGAGGAAAGCTGGTCTTCGTCAGCAGCATTGTAGGTGGTGTCATTGACCAAAGATTCCTTCCCTCCATTCTAAAGGGGATCCAGGAAGTCATGGAGAATGGCCCATTGACCGGATCATATGCCAGAGATATTCGCGTCATTGTTTACGATGGAAAGATGCACCCGGTTGACAGTAACGACATCTCCTTCAAAATTGCAGGAGCTCATGCCTTCAAGGAAGCATTCCTCAATGCGGCACCAAGACTATTGGAACCCGTTCAACTGGTGACCGTTAAGACTCCGGAGGATCTCATGGGGGATGTGATGACGGATCTTCAGAACCGAAGAGCGATCATTCTCGGAATGGACAGCCTTGGAAAATACCTTTCCATTCAGGCAAAAGTTCCGAAAGCAGAACTTCATGAGTACTCTACCAGTCTCCGTTCCATCACTCAAGGAAAAGCAAGCTTCACCTCAAAATTCGATGGGTTTGTCTCCGTGCCAACCAAGGTTCAGGAGGACCTTTTGGTCAGGATCCAGGAAGAACCTGTCGAGCACTGAGAAAGGTTGAACCGAAAGGCGGGTGATCCACCCGCCTTTTTTTATGTATTGGATTGGATCAACATGATCAAAGTGCCCAGATTCACCCCAACCCCAAAAAGGATCGCATACAGAAATGCACTGATCGCAAGAGGTTTCAGAAGGGGATCATAAAGGGAATGATCCTTTTCTTTCCAGACCTTCTTCAAATTCCTGATCCAGACGGGAAGTACCAAAAGGAAGATCAGCGCCCAATAGGTCCTGCTCTCATAAATGAAGATCAGGCTTAGGACAAGAGCGGTCATAAGGAGAGTGGTATGATAGATCCTGGCCCCTTTTATTCCCATCCTGACGGCGAGAGTGATCTTTTTGCTTTGGCGATCATTCTCTATATCCCTCATATTATTGAGGTTGAGAACCCCTACCGCCACCAAGCCAATAGCCGTTGCAGGTAGCCAAACCAGGGGTTCCAGGTATTGGGCCTGCAAAAAGAAGGTCCCCATGACCCCTGTCCATCCAAAGAAGAGAAGGACAAAGACATCGCCAAGGCCACGATAACCATAAGCAGTTCTCCCCATGGTATATCCGATAGCGCTCAAACAGGCAATGAGACCCAGGATCACAAAGGTCCATGTTACCCACGAAGGAAGACCTTGGGTGGCGTGGATACTTAACCAGGTTCCCAAAGCAAGACTTAAGATGAAAAAGACCACTACCGCATTCTTCATCGCCCCAATGGTGATGGATCCGGAGGCGATCGCGCGGGCTTCGCCAGTTCGCTTTGCATCTGTACCACGTAGACCATCGCCAAGGTCATTGGCATAATTGCTCAAAACCTGATAAGAGGTCGCGGTCAGGATACAAAGGACAAGGGTCAAAGCATCGAATCGACCGAAATGGGTGGCCAAAAGCGTTCCAAGAATGATCGATGAAAGGGCCAATGGGAGCGTCCGCAATCGCGCAGCTTGAACCCAGGGTCTAAGGTTACTCACATCCAATCTCTTTGAGAAATTTCCACCTGGTAAAGTACCCGGTTTGCCCAAAAATAGCCAACTCTTTCATTGATGTAGGGTATTCTGAGCGATCCCGCAGCCGTATGAAAAGTGAGAGATACCAATCCCCTCCTTTTTTGCCATATACTTTGATGTACCACCAGATTCTGAACCTTGAATATCTTCAAAAAGGCTCTTTGAGGAAATACAAAACCACGATCCAGAGCCATAACGTCCTTTCCGATCCACGCTACCCTGCGCTCGTGATCCCGTTTAGCCAAAAAAGCGGAAAGAGGGAGGTACAGACCGGCAATGATCAGTGGGAACCACCAGGGCATATCTAAAAACAGGATAGAAATTAGGACTCCCACCATGGTAGGAAGAATCCCTGTGAACATCCACAGTCTTCTAAAATAGAAATGATCCGGTCGTAATTCAACAGAAGCCTCCTCGCCTTTCCAATCCGGAAAGAATGCCCGGGTCACTCGTTCAACCTCATCCTTTTTACACCCCGGGACTTCGATGGATCTCGATGCATTTCGATCCGAACTGGTCGCCTGGTAGACCGATAGGGATCGATATCCTATCATCCTTCGCAGAGGGTTGGACCTCCACCGGATGAATTGGATCTTATTCGAAGGGACCACATACTCCTGACGTTTCAACAAACCACTGACCACCCTTAACCCACTATCATTCAACCACATTTTAAGGTTGAAGAATTTCAATGCCGTCCTCAAGGTCGAAAGCAGGATCGACAACAGAATGAAGATGATCAAAAAGAGGGGTAGAAAGATCAAAAGGCTCCTTCCAAGTCCCACCACTTGCAGGGTGGTCTCTTCTACATCCTGGCCAAAGTATTCTGCATACTGACTAAAATAGCTGAAAGAAACTGCCAGTGCCACCAAACCGGTCCGGATGTGGTTCTCGGTCAGACCAACCTTGAAAAGGTCTATCAACCCCAGTTCAAGCACCGGTGTCTCCTCGGATTCAATTTCCTCGTCAGTGGCCGGCACATCCTCTCCTTTAGCTTCCTTCTTCTTGGCCAAAAGGAAAGCCTTCAGATCCTCCGCATAATCGCGCGAAAGCGCAGGGATACCAACCTCTTCATTCCCACTCCCAGCGGTATCGATGACCAAGCCGACTACATTGAGCACCTGTTGAATAAGGTTTTGTTTCAATTGTACGCTTTGGATCCGATCAAAGGGGATCGTGGTCTTCTCACGTCTGAAAACCCCTTTGTGAATCAGGAATTTATCCCCCTGAACTTGAAAATAGAATCGACGATATTGGTACCATGCCAGCAGGGCCATGAGGATCAGGATCAAGGCGATGATCCCATAGGTGATCATGAGAAGATAGGGGCTTTCTTCCTTATCCCGGGTCATGACCGGGATCAGGATAAAGATGAAAAGATTGATCGCAACACGGAGGTTGCGAAAGAACATCACACCTACCCCTGCAAGGGCTTGTCTTTGTGGTTTGGAGAGGTCACGCATCTCTCGTTTCCTCAAGAGCGGCTTCGTTCAGAAACTCACGGATACGGTTGGCTTCCTCCTCCTTGATCCCCGGAATGGAGAGATCACTATTGGAACCACCTGCTGTGTAGATCCTGACTGATGCCAGGTCGAACATCCTTGCCAGAGGCCCTTGAATCACCTCGCTGTGTTGTACCCGGGTAAGAGGAACGGTGGTGATCCGATGAAAGATGATCCCGGATCGATAGGTGATATCTCTTTCGCGAATGGCAAAACCCTTCTTCCGAAACCCTAAGATCTCAAGGATCAGAGAAAATATCGCCAATACCCCCCAGATCGTTGAGATCTGCCAAAGTTCAATGGGCGTGGAAAAATAGACGATCGCCGCAATGATCCCTAAAACAAGGAACAGAATCCCCCATCCTAACAGGCGGACACCCAGGTAATCCTTATGCAACGGAGAATATTGGAGGTCTTCCAGACGAGGAAGATCCTCCATTTCCAATTGCTCATTAATAAAGGGCTCGTCCATTTTGAACTGCGATCAGGGGAACATGGGAAATTTGCCGAAATCAGGATCGCGCTTCTCGAGGAAAGCATTCTTCCCCTCCTGAGCCTCATCCGTAAGGTAATATAGAAGGGTCGCATCACCTGCAAACTCCATCAAACCGCGCTGACCATCCAATTCGGCATTCAGCCCACGCTTGATCATTCGCAGTGCAAGAGGGCTTCTCAACATCATGGTCTTGCACCAATCTACGGTCGTATCCTCTAATTGATCCAAGGGAACCACCGTATTGACCATACCCATATCAAAGGCTTCCTGAGCCGTGTATTGCTTGCAAAGGAACCAGATCTCCCGAGCTTTTTTCTGTCCCACGTGACGGGCCAGGTAACTTGAACCAAATCCGGCATCGAAGCTACCTACTTTGGGCCCGGTCTGACCGAAACGTGCATTTTCCGAGGCAATGGTGATATCACATACGACGTGAAGAACATGCCCTCCTCCGATCGCATACCCGTTGACCATGGCGATCACCGGCTTTGGCAAAGAGCGGATCCGCTTGTGTAGATCGAGTACGTTCAATCGAGGGACACCGTCATCACCGACATAACCACCTACACCTTTCACGTTCTGGTCTCCTCCCGAACAGAAGGCTTTATCACCTTCACCGGTAAGGACCACAACTTTGACATCATTCCTTTCGCGCGCAATATCCATTGCATCGATCATCTCGATGTTGGTCTCTGGTCGAAATGCATTGTAAACATGAGGGCGATCGATGGTGATCTTTGCGATCCCCTCGAAAAATTCAAATCGGATATCCTCGTATTCCTTGATGGTCGTCCACTTTCGTTTCTCAGCCATGATGAATGTATTTGAAATATTCACGTAAGATTTTGTCGTTTTCCTCCCTTGGGGTCTTTACCTCCAGTATCAGGGGCCCACGGTTCGGGTCGAACAATTGGGGCAGCGAATGTAGGAATTCCGATTCCGTTTCGACCAGACGGTATTGGAATCCATAGGTTCTTGCCAATCCTTCTGCCTGATGTTGGTGTCTAGCCTCAAAGTACTCCTCGAGTTGTGGGGTTTGAGAAGGCCCTGGAATGTACCGGAAGATCCCACCACCTTCATTGTTGATCAGGAGGACCTTGAACCCCTCAGGGATCGAGGGGATGGCAAGTGCGTTTGAATCATAGAAGAAACTGATATCTCCGGTCACATGGAGAGTGGGCTTTCCAGATGACGCGGCATACCCAACCGCTGTACTCATACTACCATCGATTCCGCTGGTACCCCTGTTACAAAAATGAATGCTATCCCGCCCCTCTTCAAAAAGTTGCGCATACCGCACTACCGTGCTGTTCCCCAATTGGAGTCTGAATTCCGCCGGAAGTTGTTCCAGTAGATGAGCAAATATCTTGAAGTCTGAAAATGGGATCTGATCGACGAAGGAGTGATGCCTTTCGTGCGCCATTTCAACAAGGTGCATCCAATGCTGGAACCATTTGCGATCGAACTCTGCGGTATCTGGTAGAATGGTCCTGAGAACATCGATCGGGTTGGATTGGATGGCCGAGGTCAGGTGACGATATGTATCTGGAAAATCTCCCTCCCGGGAAATATGGAAATGCTCTTTTATTGGCCATTCCCTGAGCAAGGCCTTGATCTTTTTGCTTACAATGGCTCCGCCAAAAGTGATCAGGAGATCTGGGGCATAACCTCTTGACCTAGCCTTCGGAAGGCCAATGAAAAGTCGATCGATACAACCAATCGATCTTTCGGGTTGAACATTGCTTGTGCTTTCTGTCAAGACCACAGCTCCTCTATCGATCCAATTGGACAGGATCCCTTCCAATTCAGCGGGCGGGTTCCCTTGACCGATCATGATCAGCGGCTTCCTGGCGTTAGCCACCTTTTCAAGAAGCATCTCTTCCTGTTCATGATCCAATTGGGCACGACCTTTAATGGGTGTGATCGACCGAACCTTTGGGAGTTCTTCTTCTAATCCGTAGAGGGGTTCGTCAAAGGGAATATTGATGTGTACAGGTCCGGGATTCCAACTCGAAGCCGTATTCAAAGCCACATTGATCACCCGAACATTATACCAATTCGAATCCTCGTTCTCGCTTTCGCGGATAAGAGAACATTGATAATTGATGTGGTTCGAGAACAATCCCTGCTGTCGGATGGTCTGTCCATCCGATTGATCGATCCATTCATGAGGTCGATCTGCAGTCAGCAGGATAAGAGGGATCCTCTGGTAAAAGGCTTCCGTAACGGCTGGATAATAATTGGCAGCCGCAGACCCGGAGGTACAGCAGACAGCCACTGGCCTTTGTGTCGATTGATAGACCCCAAGTGCATAGAAAGCAGCCGAACGCTCGTCGTGAATGACGGTGGTCTCGAAATAAGGATCATTGGCAAATCCAAGAACAAGAGGGGCATTCCGGGAGCCAGGTGAAAAGACCACATGTCGAATATGATGTTGCTTGAAAAGCTGGACCAGGTATTGTACGTTCCTCTTCTCGGATGTGGGCATCAGTGTTGATTTTCCAAGTGTAAAACCGAAAGCAGGGTCTTAAGTTTATTCTCGGTCTCCTGCCATTCGGACATGGGATCGGATTCTGCGGTGATCCCTCCACCGGCGAACAAAACTACTTTGTTTTTATCGACGCGCATACATCTTAAATTGACAAAGGCCTCCACCTCATCCTTCGCTACCAATCCAAAATAGCCACCATACAATTCCCGATCTCCCCAGCCATCGAATCGACTCAATTCTGTAGCCTTCAGCCAGGTCAATGAATCATCGATCGGAAATCCACCCACTGCAGGCGTGGGATGGAGGCTATCCACCAAAGATTCGGGTTTCATATCAACAGGAAGAACCCCTTTGACCAGCGAAAGAAGATGTTCAACGGGCCCCGCAGGATGGGTGTCCGGACCGGAAAGGGTCACATCCAGCAGCCCTAGGTCCCTGAATCGATCCATGAGCATTCTGGTTACCACCTCTTGTTCTTGCCGTTCTTTTTGGCCCCATTCCGTATTTGACCCCAAAGGTCGGGTACCTGCAAGACTCATTGCCTCGGCGGTACCATCCTTAACCTCCACCAACTTTTCTGGGGAGGCTCCCAGCCAAACACCGGTCTCGGGAGTATTTAAAAGATAGACATAGGCATTGGGATACGCCTGACAAAGCTGATCGAACCATTCAATCGGGTGAGCCACAGACAATGGGATCACTTTGGGTCTCCAGGTCACCACCTTTTCCATCCTTCCGGAGCGAATCGCATCAATGGCCTCTTTCACCCATTCCATGTAATCGCTCTGATCGATCATGGAGGGTAATGCCTTGTCGTAAAGAGTGAATTCGGGTTCAATAGAACTTTTCTCCATGCTGAATCGGGTAGGAAGAACCGACCAAAAGGGATGAACCAGCAAACCTAATTCCCCACTAAGATCACCCGAAAGGCTGTAGGTCTCAAGCTCGGTTTCACCTGGTCGTCTGATCCAAAATGTTCTTCGATCACCCATTCAACGAATATCCTTGATCATATTGGTCATCTTGCAGATCCCCACCAATTGCCCCCTTTCATCCTCCAATCGAAAGTCCCAAACATGGGTAGATCGACCCTTGTGAATTAGTTGAGCTTTGGCGGTGACAACTCCGTGGGTCATACTCTTGATATGATTAGCTGAGATCTCGATACCAACTGCAGCCTGTTTTCCCATCTCCAAATAGGTTTGTGAGGCTGCACTTCCAAGACTTTCACAAAGTGCCACATTGGCTCCTCCATGAAGCAAGCCCATTGGCTGGTGGACCTTGGGTCCGACCGGCATGGTAGCTTCGAACTCGCCTGTTTCGGGATCGGCCTTTGTGTACCGTATTCCCAGGGTTTCCATGAGAGTTCCCGGAATCAATCCGTTCAAAATATCCAATAATTGATCCTGTGTCATTTCCATCGATTGTTCTCCTGGCAAAAGTAACCAAAACGGAACGGTTGTGTTTGCGTGGAAAAGTCAGTATAAACCAATAAATTTGCCGTCTTTGTGAATTCGAATCCAAGTTTGAAAATGATCAAGGTTACCCTTCCAGACGGAAGTATTCGGGAGTACCCCGACGGAACATCAGCCATGGATGTGGCGAAGAGCATTTCACATGGGCTTGCCAAGAATGTCCTTTCGGGGGCATATAATGGAAAGACCATTGAATTGATGGAACCCCTTACGGGGGATGGGACCCTGACCCTTTTCACCTGGGATCAAACAGAGGGAAAGCGCGCTTTCTGGCATTCCTCAGCTCACGTTTTGGCGCAAACCCTTGAATTCTTCTATCCAAAAATTCAATTGACCATTGGACCTCCGATCGAAAATGGGTTCTACTATGATGTGGACCTGAATGGGGAGACCATCCACGAAGAGGACTTTCCCAAGATCGAGAAGAAGATGTTGGAGTTTGCTCGCGAAAAGGCGGAATTCAAATTGCGCTCTGTCAGTAAGGCGGAAGCCTTGAAGGTCTATGCGGACAATCCCTACAAGACGGAACTCATCGAGAATCTCGAGGATGGCACCATCACCTTTTGCGATCATGCCAACTTCACCGATCTCTGTCGAGGTGGTCACATTCCAAACACCGGATACATCAAGGCAGTCAAGATCATGAATGTTGCCGGTGCCTATTGGAGAGGAGATGAGAAGAACAAGCAATTGACAAGGGTCTATGGGATCTCATTCCCAAAGCAATCCCTTTTGGATGAATACCTGCATTTGCTGGAGGAGGCCAAGAAGCGAGACCATCGCAAACTTGGGAAGGAGCTTGAATTGTTCACCTTCAGTCAAAAAGTGGGGCAAGGTCTTCCCCTTTGGTTACCCAAGGGAGCTCAGCTTCGCGAGAGGCTCGAGAACTTTCTCAAGGCGGCGCAACGAAAGGCCGGTTATCTGCCAGTGATCAGCCCTCATATTGGCAACAAGGAACTGTATGTCACCAGTGGACACTACGCGAAATACGGGAAGGATAGCTTCCAGCCCATTCATACACCCGAAGAGGGCGAGGAATATCTCCTCAAACCCATGAACTGTCCGCATCACTGTGAGATCTACAAGAGCCAGATGAGGAGTTACCGAGATCTCCCATTGAGGTTTGCGGAATTTGGAACCGTCTATCGCTATGAGCAATCCGGAGAGCTCCATGGATTGACCCGTGTCCGGGGATTCACACAGGACGATGCTCACCTTTTCTGTACTCCGGATCAATTGAAGGATGAGTTCAAAAAGGTGATCGACCTGGTCCTTTATATTTTCAAGATCCTGGATTTCAAGGATTATACAGCCCAGATCTCCCTTCGTGACCCCGAAAATCCCGATAAGTATATCGGTTCGGTGGAGAATTGGGAAAAGGCAGAAAGGGCCATTATGGAAGCCGCAGGAGAAAAGGATCTGAATACAGTGATCGAACTGGGTGAAGCCGCTTTCTATGGGCCGAAGTTGGATTTCATGGTTCGGGATGCTCTGGGCCGAAGTTGGCAGCTGGGAACCATTCAGGTGGACTACAATCTCCCCGAGCGATTTGAACTCGAGTACATTGGCCCGGATAACCAACCCCACCGCCCGGTAATGATCCATCGTGCACCCTTTGGTTCCATGGAGCGATTTGTGGCGGTTCTCCTTGAACATTGTGGGGGGGACCTTCCGTTATGGTTGACACCCGATCAGGTGATCGTGTTGCCCATTTCGGAGAAGTTCACCGATTATGCCGATGAGGTTTCGAAATTGCTTGAAAATTACGATATTCGCGCCCTCGTTGACGCGCGCAACGAACGTGCCGGCAAGAAGATCCGGGACGCTGAACTTCAGAAGATTCCGTATCTTCTGATCGTAGGAGAACGTGAAGCCGAATCAGGAACGGTATCTGTGCGAAAGCACGGTGAAGGTGACCTCGGCACAATGAAGCTTGAAGAGTTTGCCGATAGGGTTCGTCAGGAGGTGACGAAACAACTTGAGGTGAACGTTTGAAATAGGATTAATCAAAACCACAATAACTCTGAGACGAGCTAAAGCTAAATTACCTCAAAAGCCCATCGGCCCCGAGCATAGGATCAATGATCAGATCCGTGCACCAAAGGTTCGACTGGTGGGAGACAATGTAGAAGACCAGGGAGTAGTTCCCATTGCCGAGGCGAAGCGCCTTGCCAACGAAAAGGGACTTGACCTGGTGGAGATCTCCGGAAAGGCTGATCCCCCTGTCGTCAAGATCATCGATTACAAGAAGTTCCAGTACGACCAAAGGAAGAAAGCCAAAGAGATCGCCCAAAAGGCCCAGAAGACCGTGATCAAGGAGATCCGATTCGGGCCCCAAACAGATGATCACGATTACGAGTTCAAGAAGAAACACGCACAGAAGTTCCTCGAAGAAGGAGCGAAATTGAAGGCGTTCGTTTTCTTTAAAGGACGTTCGATCGTGTACAAGGATCAGGGAGAGATCCTCCTGCTCAAACTCGCTCAGGACCTCGAAGAATGGGGTAAGGTGGAACAGCTTCCAAAACTCGAGGGAAAGCGCATGACCATGTTCATCGC
Organism: Bacteroidota bacterium; assembly: GCA_033844885.1. Taxonomy (GTDB): domain Bacteria; phylum Bacteroidota; class Bacteroidia; order Flavobacteriales; family Schleiferiaceae; genus JAJLJK01. The sequence goes on from JAJLJK010000384.1 coordinate 20,637, forward strand.
ACCCAAGAAGAAAAAGTAACCGGTAGTATCTCAATAAATTCTCAAGGAAGATGCCTAAGATGAAGACCAAGTCCAGTGCCAAGAAGCGTTTCAAGCTGACCGGTACCGGCAAGATTAAGAGAAAGCACGCTTTCAAGAGTCACATTCTGACAAAGAAGGAGACCAAACAGAAGCGTAACCTGACTCATGCAACTCTCGTAGACAAGGCGGATGAAAAGAATGTGAAGCTTCAGCTTTGCATCTGATCCCCTCCTGGTTCATTAATTAAACCCTGCATCCAGGCCAAACAAGTTCTTCGAATGAAGGCGCCTGATGCAAAAAATTAAACACTATGCCAAGATCAGTAAATCACGTTGCTTCACGTGCCCGTCGTAAGAAGGTATTGAAGCTTGCCAAAGGATACTTTGGCCGTCGTAAGAATGTGTGGACGGTAGCGAAGAACGCCGTAGAAAAAGGCCTTCAGTATCAATACCGTGACCGCAAACAAAAGAAGCGCAACTTCCGCTCACTGTGGATCACTCGTATCAATGCCGGTGCTCGTCTGCACGGCATGAGCTACAGCGTTTTCATGGGTAAGATCAAAGGAGCGAACATCGAATTGAATCGTAAGGTTCTTGCCGATCTCGCCATGAATCACCCAGAAGCGTTCAAAGCGATCGTTGATCAAGTGAAATAAGAACCTGAGACCTACCGGTAACAGAACCCCGCAATTGCGGGGTTTTTTATTTTCTCTCCTCCAACAAAAGCTCCTTCCCACCGATCATTACCCATCGCAATGTTCGACCAGGTAGCCTTTGCTCCCTAATGGATTCCGGATCGACCAGAATGTCCTTCATCTCGATCTCCCATGGCCAGATCAATCGTTCATTTCCGATGGTCCGACCCAATTCACGTGAAAGAATATGGGTCGACAAGTCCAGTGGGATCCGATTGAAGGGACCAAAAAGGGAGGCTACATCAAAGGATCCCGGATCCTTCAGCCAATCTCCAGGGATCTTGCCCCCAGAGAGAAGTCCATTTTCCATGACCCAGATCTGATCAGCAAGCATGAATGCATCCTCTGCATGATGAAGATTGAGAAGAAGGGAAAGGCCTCGTGCACTGGCATATGACTTGAGTCGATGGAGCAAAGTGACCTTGTGATGATGGTCGAGCTGACTAAAAGGCTCATCCAAAAGAAGAAGCTCAGGATCGGCCAGTAAGGCACGACCGAGAGCCAATCGTTGTTTCTCACCACCTGAGAGGTCACGAGGGTAACGATGAGAGAACTCTTCAAGATCCAAGACCTGAAGCATCTCCTGAACTCTACGGTCCTGGTCTTCCTCATCAAGGTGACGGACGTATTTGCGGAGATTATCTCGAACCCTTGAATAAGGCATGAGGTCAAATTCCTGATCCACCCTTTGGATATGTGGATTTCCAGGCACCAAAACTTCTTCAGGACCAAGTATGGGTTGGTTAGACCAACTCATTTCACCCTTCAACTTCTGATGGTGGCCGGAGATGCATTTCAATAAAGTGGTCTTTCCACTTCCACTCAACCCCATGATCACTCCCGTGGTGCCGGGTGGAAGATCCAGATCGATAGGCCCTAATTGGAAATGTTCGTTTCCGGGATATCTCGCCGTAAGGTTCTTGATTTTGAGCACGTTCGATTTATCTTACCAAATGGATCACCTGTTGAAAGGAGCTATCCAACCCCTCATCACGAATGGTCTCCCATATTTGCTGACGCTCCTGTCGGGTCAAATGCCAGCTGAGAGAAACCTCCTCTTCCATGGTCAGAAGAGGGAAACGGACCACATTGAGACGAAAGTCCACCCATGAATCGCTATAGTGCAGGTTCTCGGCTTCGCTGAATTCCTGAAAATTGCTGAATGACTGAACCACCCCACCAATGGGCTTGATCAGGGCATCAAAACGAGTTCTGTAGGGAGTTCCCGTGATATCCCCCGCATCCGGCTTGTTGGCCAGGAACTGAAGGAAAACCACCCCAGATGTGTTCTCCGTGATCCAATCCCTGAACTCATAGACCAACCTAAAGGATAATTCGAATCCGGTATTATCCCTTGCCCCGGCATCAATCAGCTCGATCCTTGGCTCACTGGGAAGGCTGATCAGGGGAGTGATATAGGGGAAGGACGCACTCATCCGCAAGGCTGTCGGAAACCAAAGGCTGTCGGCCTGTTGATCTTTGAACAATCGACGAAGTTCTATTCCATCCACCTCATTCCGGAAAACATTGACAAAGGGATTTCGATTCACAGTCAGGAAACTGAGATCCTGTGCAGAGATCAACATCCTTCGCCCATCAGAGATAAGCGTTGGAGCCAGTATCATCATGGGTATCCTTCCGGAATATTCAAGCTCTCTGTAATCGATGATCCTACGATCCAAAAGACTGTCTGTATTCTGGATGAGTTCACGGTCAAAACTGTATCCTCTGTCCACCGGATAGGATTGACCGGCCATCCGGACCTTGCGTATCGGAACAAAGAGGTCGTTGACCACCATACTAAAGCCAATTGGGTTCAGCATATCTTGCCCCAATCGATCGAAATAGGTCCTCGAATTAACACCAAAAAGATCCCCTCTTTTCTCGTGAAGGTGAAGTTCACGGTAATACGCGGCACCGATCATTCCACCCGAGGAGCCAGTGACCAGAAAAGTATGACGAAGTATCTCCCCGTCGGTCAAACTATCCAAATATTGCATCCCGCCAAGGGTCCAAAGGCTGGATCGAAGTCCTCCGCCCGAGCTATTTATGATCACCATTTTGGGTTTCCTGTCCTCGGGAAACTTGGACCGCCAGTTCTCCAACATTTCTAAAACCCTTTGCTTATCAACGGATTGGATCTCTTCGGAGGTCAAAGAATCCAGAACCTCATACGAATATTCGGTCCGATCGGAATAATCCATTCCAAAAGCATAGTGGATCTTTTGAAATCCTGGAAGCCCGGATAGGTAATTGAAAAGTAGGATCCCAATGATCACAACGGTATAGGTCCAGGTCTTGAACCGACTAAAAATCGCTCCGGTGATCATAAGGTACAGGGTCATCATCAATAGGATGCTGGCTCCTGCCGGGATCTGGAAGAATTTACTTTGTCCAAATATGCTAAGACCAAAGAGAATGAAGATGATCGCCAGAAAATAGATGGCGGCATTCAGGTGATGTTGCTGGAGTGCTCTTGTCAACTCGACCAGCGGGTAGTGAGCCACACTTCGGGTTCTCCGCACGGACCAAAAATTTCGAAGGTAATGAGTGACCTTTCCCGAGAAATGGATAGCCGGCATTTTGCTATCCTGCTTGATCAAAAGCTTCAGGGGTTTCTCCAGATTCTCCGTCACCGCTTCAAATGGGGTGGATCGCATGGTACTGAAGAAGTAGGTAAAGGCCAGAAAAACCGAGAAGATGGTTCCGATAAAGAGGCCCAGAATATCCAAAAAGATATTCCATGAGCTCATCCCCATATGATCAAGGGAAACCGATATCCGATAGCAGTAAAAGAGGAAGAACAGAATGGGGATGAATGAATTATTGATACTGAACCGATACAATGGACGGTTCAAAGTGGCTAAAAAGGGATATCGATAACTGTAAAAGATATAGCTGGAGATGTGGAACGCCATGACAAAGAGACCCAGAACCAAGCCAATGATGAAGAAGGCCAGGTAATTTACCGTACCGAGATATTCGGGCGTCAAAAAAAGATGTGGTATCCCAATGGAGACAAATAGGCGCTCACCGACCATTCCGAAAAGAAGGATCCAAAAGGTCAAAAGGAGCAGGCTTCGCCGAACATGAAGGGCGAGAAGCTGCATGGGAAAGAATCCCCAGACCTTGTTCCACCAGGTTTTCATCCTAGCCATTGGCTGTTGGATTATCCTCGGGTATCAAGCCGAATTGAGTGAGGTGATGTCTCAGGTGCTTGTAATGAAGCATCCGCGTCGCCTCGTTATTCAATTTTCCGAAAATTGGGTGAACGGAAAAATGATCAGGGTCATCCATTTTCTCCCTGAATCGCCGGAGGTCGTGAATGAGCTTTTCCTTGAGATCCTCCAGATCCCCCGGGTCCTGACTTTTGAATCGCACATATGGTTCAGGCATATCCGCCATCTTGACGAGGGGACGATCACTCATTAAAAAGGCTTGAAACTTTGGGATCTTATCCTCTGGAGTGGTGATCTCGAACTCTTCCTTGCTCATCCCTAAATGAAGACCTGTAATGAGATGATCCAGCATTTCAGCAGAGGTCATGGATCCCCATTTGGGCTTGGTATCAGGACCAAGTGGGGTTAGGATGCCCGGGATGGAGTCAAAGAAGTCGTCGATCATGTGGATGGGTGATTTTGTAAGGTGATGGTCAAAAGCATGAAATCTCTGCCCCTGGCCACATCGGGTGCATTCTCATCTGCTGGCAAGATCGTGATCACATCCTTAGAAACCCCAAGTTTTCGAAGAGTCGTTCGGATCTCCTCTACCCTCTTCTCCAGGACCTTCTCGCGATTTCGCTGCTCGTATAGAAGAAAGGTATAATGAAAGCCCGGATTCTCACGAATGCTCTTTGCGATCATTTCCAGATTGGTCTTCGAATGTGGGTAGAGGTAATCTCTGTTCGGAAAGAACTCCACCCCCGAGATGGGATAGAAGAACTCATCCACTCTTTCAGGGATCAAATGGGGTTGAGCCTTGGGCGCCTTTCCGGTTCGGAGGATGCGGATCTCCACTCTGCGATTCTTCTTCTCACTGGCTTCATCGATCTCATCTACAAGCGGCCGTTTATTACCATACCCCTTATAGGACAACCGTTTTCCGGAGATCCCGTGGCCTACCAGAAAATCGTAGACCATAAAGGCTCTATCCTTGGAAAGCTCAACGTCATTGTGGCAGCAAACATGTCCTTCGATACTGATATTGGTATGCGGATTGGCTCGAAGGAAAGATAGCAGGTACTCGAGCGTATTCAGACTATATGCTTCCGGGATGACCTGGTTACCGATGAACTCCAGTCCTGGAAGTGGATAGGTCTTTCCGACCTCTGCCTCGAGATTCTGAAAGAACCCCTTGACCTCAGCACTTTGCTTTCGGGCGGGTGTGCGGATCTCACACCTTCGATTTCGATAGCGATTGACGGAGGTCTCTTCGAACAAAGGCCGTGATTCTCCAAAAAAACTGAGTGAGATATGAGAGGGATCGGTTCCCTGTCGGATCAGATAGGTCTTTACCGCCAGAGCTCGTCTTTGACTGAGTTCCAGATTGTATGAATCGGAACCTGGTTGATCGCAATGGCAACTGACATCAAGCGAAAGCGGATCTGAATCCAACATTGAATCGATCACCATCCGGGCCTTTGAATCCAATTTCGAAGAATCAAATTCAAAGTAGATGGTGGCCTGACCGTTTACGGATAAATGGACTATCAGGTAGAAGAGGAGGAGTAAACCACTACGCATACCTGCAAATTACTACAATATCCTGCATTCAAGGGGTATCTGGAGAAAACCCCGCGTGGGAAAAGGAGATTTTTTTCCTTAACGCGAGTTTGCATTGGAAATTTTGTAAAATTGTAATGATATTCAGACAACCAACAACTTAACCAATGAACCAAATCGATGAAAACAAAGTCCCTCTCCGCCGAAAGCCCGGATAACTCCCCAACACGGCATTTACCCACATCCCTGACCCCTTAATTTGCCGAATTGGGCCTTCCAACTTCCAAGCCTTGGTTTGGTAGCGCGGAAGGGACTTTTCTTTTTTTCCAGTGGTGATGAGTGATCACATTAATCATATTCAAGACTGGGGCAATCGGCCTGACGTTTGTCTGGGAGAGAGCTCGTCTTTCTTACCGGACACAACTGGCACCGAAAGGTGCTTATTGTTTCTCTACGGCTTCGGGTCATTTTGGCTCTCATCAACGGGAAAAACAAGTGAATCTTCGGATCGCTGGTTTCCCGGAGGGTCATAGAAGTCGAGAAACTTGTTGGGGAGAGGGCGTGAATGGTCGGTTGCCCTTTTTTTTCCTCCCTCACCCAATCAGATTATCCCAAAAGGGATAAAAAAAGCCATCCGTTTGGATGGCTTTATTTGTTTGTATGGGTCGGTTTTCAGAGGTGAATGACCTCTCCGTAAGCATCAGCGGTAGCTTCCATCACTGCCTCACTCATTGTGGGGTGCGGATGCACGGCTTTGAGGATCTCATGGCCGGTGGTTTCCAATTTTCTGGCCACCACAGCCTCGGCGATCATTTCGGTCACATTGGCTCCGATCATATGACATCCCAGGAATTCGCCATACTTGGCATCGAAGATCACCTTGACGAAACCTTCCTTATGACCAGCAGCACTAGCCTTTCCACTGGCTGAGAATGGGAACTTACCCACCTTGACCTCAAACCCTGCCTCCTTGGCCGCTGCTTCGGTGTACCCTACTGAAGCGATCTCCGGAGTACAGTAGGTACAACCCGGGATATTGTTGTAATTGATGGGCTCGACCTCCATACCGGCGATCTTTTCCACGCAGAGGATTCCCTCGGCAGAGGCAACGTGAGCCAAAGCCTGGCCGGGAACAACATCACCGATCGCGTAATAGCCAGGTACGTTGGTTTGATAGTACTCGTTCACGGAGATCTTTCCCTTGTCGGTCTTGATCCCGACCTCTTCCAAACCAATATTCTCGATATTGGCGGTTACCCCGACTGCTGAAAGGACGATATCCGCCTCCAGCTGTTGCTCACCCTTCGAGGATTTGACGGTTACCTTACAGGTCTTTCCAGAGGTATCCACCTTGGTGACCTCGGCTTTGGTCATGATCTTAATTCCGGCCTTTTTGAAACTTCTTTCGAGGGCCTTTGATACTTCCTCATCTTCTACCGGAACCACATTGGGCATGTATTCAACAATGGTGACATCGGTCCCCATGCTGTTGTAAAAGTGAGCAAACTCCACCCCAATGGCCCCGGATCCAACCACGATCATGCTCTTGGGTTGATCGGGCAGGGTCATGGCCTCTCTATATCCAATGATCTTCTTGCCATCCTGAGGAAGGTTGGGCAACTGTCGGCTGCGGCCACCGGTCGCAATGATGATATGCTCGGCAGTAACTGTCTTGGAAGATCCATCTTCCATCTTGACCTCTACCTTCTTTCCCGGTTTAACCTTGCCATATCCCTTGATGACCTCGATCTTATTCTTCTTCATCAGGAACTGAACTCCATTGCTCATTCCATTGGCCACTTCCCGACTGCGTTTGACCACAGCATCGAAATCCTTATCAAAATCCTTGACCTCAATTCCGTAATCCTTGGCGTGCTTGATATAATCAAAGACCTGAGCGCTTTTCAATAGGGCCTTGGTGGGGATGCAACCCCAATTGAGGCAGACACCTCCAAGGCTTTCTTTTTCGATGATAGCGGTCTTGAGCCCGAGTTGTGATGCACGGATGGCGGTCACATAACCTCCAGGACCACTGCCGAGAACGATGACGTCAAAGTCCATGTGTAATAGTATTGGATTCAAAAAATGATTGCTGCGAATTTAAGACTCCTGTTCGAAACGAGCATGGTGATTGGGGCTTTGTGTTATATT
>JAJLJK010000385.1:0-2451 GCA_033844885.1 Bacteroidota bacterium
GTGGTCTTTTCTGTAAGCCCGTTCACGATCAGGGTGTCATTGGAAGAGCTGACCAGAGTTCCGAGCCCAATGCCAGGGGTAAAGCCAGAAGGGCCATACTCAACATCCCAATTGGTCGCCGTTGATGGTCCTTCCCACCAAAAGGCAGCCGAAGTATCTGAAAGGGCATATGCTCCATAAACCAAGATAGGCTCACATGGATTCAAAGCCCTCTCATCGGCGCCCAGGTCAACCATGGTCGATCCTGTCCAGGGGCGGGTCTCTCCATCGATATCCACAGTGATCCCAGGAATGAGATTACCGGCATCATTTCCCGCATTGTTCAGGATGTGAAGATCATCAGAGGCTACAAATGCGATAGGGTCTACAATAGAATTTGCATTCTGATTGGCGTTATTGGTTTGCCAAGTGGCAAGGTCTACCTCAGTCCCTGATTCATAGGCAAGGTTGGTGCCTTCCGACTCGTAAAGGTTATAATCAACCACGTCGGCCACTGGATCAAAGCTATCCGAAGAATACAAGGCATAGGTGTATCCGTAAAGGACATTGTTAACGATCTCCATGGTATCCTGATCGTTGATGTACATCCCGTCGTCTCCCATGAAGGTATTATGGTAAAAGCCGACCTTCTTATTATCATAGGAGTAAACGGCGTACGATCCCTCTGCCAGAACCATATTGTTGAACACACGGCTCAAAGCATTGGTCGGAAGGGATTGGTTCACGTCGTACAAGTAGATCCCACGCTCTGGAGAAATGATGTTATTCCCCGAAACCTCAATTTGATCCACATCATTGAGATACAAAGAGTAATAGAGAGTAGAGGTACTGCTGCTCTTGGGGAAGGTATTATCCGTTACCGAGACTGAATCTGCATAATCAAACCAGGCCCCACGATAGTATTGTTCCTCAAAGATCACATTATCGATGGTGACATCGTAACTGTGCTGTGTGGAGGTTCCCCTAAAAACCAAACCATAATATCCCCCTACAAGACGAGAGTTCTTGACAGAAAGGTGATTACCGTTATCACCTCCTGAAACACTGCTAGTGCTGGAAGAGGTAAGTATGGGTGAACGATCTGAAGTGGATTTGGGCTCAAGTTTCACCTGAACTCCATCAATGGTGTTATGATCAGCCTTATTGCTCAGCATGATCCCCCAGGCATCGGAGGAAGAATAGGTGTTCTCGATCGTCAGGTTCTTGATCGTTACCCAGTCCGTTCCGTTCAACCATACCACCGGAGTGTCATTGGCCGAACCGAAGGAGATGACCACCTGACTGGAATCCACCCCATCGATCACAATGGGATTACTAGAGGATGCGCCCAGTACCTGATCAAGGATCAGAGGTTCATTGTACGTCCCTGAGGCAATGGATACATTGACCGGCCCGGAAATTCCGCAATTATTCAACGTGGCTGCAAGAGAGCTCAATGTTTGAAAATTGGTGGAAGAGGGGGCCAGGCTTCCATTAACTGTATAGCTCCCTGAAAGGGAGGAAGAGCAGTTTGTACGGAAATTGATCGGACCCGTCCAAGCGGATACGCTGGACGCGCTGCAGCTATCCTTTACAAATACATCGTATGAGGTATTTCCCGAAAGACCACTCAAAAGAACCAGTGATCCACTTCCAACCACAGAGGTCCCGGTACCGGGAGTAAACCCTGCGGGGCCATATTGGGCAACAGGTGTAGCGCCTGTATTGTAGGAAGTGAAGGAGATATCGGCACTACTGGCCGTAATGTTCTGCACCCCTAACTGTGAAGGTGGGATACAGGTTCCTGCCGGATAGGTAATGAATTGGTAATAATCATTATCGGAATTGCTGGAACCATTTCCTGCAAGGCCAATGGTATCACCTACTGAAACCGCAAGGGAACCATTGAACTGAAGACCGACAGTTGTAGAGTCATCCTGAAGGTCGCTATCATTGTACATATCCACAATGTAAATGACATTGGTCCCTTCTTCGAAGACAATGGCCAGGTAATTGTAATCCCCATCGGGACCCCACGCGGTACTGTAATACTTGACCCAGTGCTGACGATTGGGTGCTGTTCCGAAGGTATTGGAAACCGCACGATCATTGGCATTGGTAGTAGTGAACACATCCCAAAATGCCAGGATCGAACGATCCGGAATATTGGCACTAGGAAGGGCCTCATTGTTTCCGCCGTAAGGACCCGCGGCGGCAGTGTCAAAGGTCAGTATCCCATTGGAAGAGACCTTGAAGTACTGCTCATTCACTCCATTGAATGTGAATGGGAATGGAATCGTATCCACCTCACCCCAGGCCGGAGCTGAAAGATTATCATCGAGGATATCCTTCCAGCCACTGGTAGTGGCATCGGTAGTAGTGTTAAGTCCATTGGGATTACCGGCATCCTGATGATAGGTTATCACCGTGGTCTGACCGATCAATTGCCCAACGAACAGCATGAAAACCCCA
>JAJLJK010000386.1:0-9414 GCA_033844885.1 Bacteroidota bacterium
TTCGCTCATCGTCCCATATCTCAGGCTGTAATACGTGTGACAATTCAGCAGCATGACCTCTCTCCCAAAACGTATTTGATAATTTTTTTGTCATTTTTCTGACATATAATTTATCATTTTATTTTGAAGTGAGCAGGGAAAAGGAAGAGTGAAGAATGTAAAATGAAGAATTTGAATTTCTAGATCCTGAATCCTCAATTGTGAATAGCCAATTGTCAATTGTGAGAAGTAAGCCATGAGAAGAATTTGGAAGGAAAAATGGACGGCGGGAGTAGGGAGAAATTCTGAATTGTCAATTGTCAATGGACAATAGTGAGACATTCCTTACCTAAGTAAAACCCAATCCGGCCAAGCCGGAAGTGACTGGCATGAGCGGGTGAGGGTTCTGAGTGGCAGGCAAGGAAATTATGAGACCGGGAAGCCCGTGAGGGATCGAGCGGGATCACCCGGCCGAATTGACCTTGCCAACGATCATAGCCCGAAGCCGGTGAAGCCTTGATCTTTTGGTTCGTTTTGGATCAAGCCAAAATGAACAATAAGGGGAAGTGAGGAGTGAGAAGAATTTGGAAGGAATAATGGACAGCGGGAGTAAATTATTGACCATAAAAATGAAATGGATGTTCCCTGAGCCTGTCGAAGGGCATCATTCTATTTTGATCAACATGATTGGTGCTAAAAAAGAATCTATCTATTGATGGTAAAGGGATCCCCTTGAATCTAAGTTTATCAATTATTCAGGCTTTCCACCGCTTTTTGAAAAGCGCTTTAGACTTTGTAGATCTCCATTTATCAAAGCCCATTTCTTCCTTCTGGACCAGCCATGAATTTGTTTTTCTCTGGCAATGGCATCCTTAATACATTGGAATTCCTCCATGTAGACAAGATCTAAAGGCCGTCTTCTCTTTGTATGAAGAGAACCCACTCCATTTTGATGCTCTAAGACCCGTCTTTCAATGTCTTTAGTACAACCTGTATAAAGACTTCCATCTGAACATTCCAAAATGTATACCCAAGAACTCATGAGTATAATCTACCACAACAGAGAGAATAGAAAATCATTCACTCACTCTGGGAAGAGAGAAGAAACCCGAATCTAATGGGAATAACTGAAGCTAAAATTGCCAAAAGGTCCCTTCGACAGGCTCAGGGAACGGGTTTACTTATGACAAAAGAATTTCCTATCAACGGTTCATTTTTCAACTCATTTTCTTCTTCAAAAAAAAAGCGACCCGAAGGTCGCTTGATATCCGCCGAAAGGCGATAAGATCATTTCAATTCGAAATCCTCAAGGAACTTCGTGGTGTAATCACCATTGATGAAGTTCTCGTTATCCATTAGCTGACGATGGAACGGAATGGTGGTCTTCACCCCTTCGATCACGAATTCATCCAGCGCACGACGCATCTTATCGATGGCCTCCTCGCGAGTACGAGCAGTGGTGATGAGCTTGGCGATCATCGAATCGTAATAGGGAGGGATCATGTACCCTGCATAGGCATGGGTGTCGAGTCGAACTCCATGACCACCCGGTGCATGGAATGTCGTGATCTTTCCCGGAGAGGGTCGGAAGTCATTATAGGGATCCTCGGCATTGATCCGGCATTCGATGGCGTGAAGCTGCGGCTCGTAGTTCTTACCAGAGATTGGCACACCAGCCGCCACCTTGATCTGCTCACGGATCAGGTCATAATCGATCACCTGTTCAGTAATGGGGTGTTCGACCTGGATCCGGGTATTCATTTCCATGAAGTAGAAGTTCCGGTGCTTATCCACCAGAAACTCAACGGTTCCGGCTCCTTCATATCGGATAGATTCAGCAGCTTTTACAGCGGCATCTCCCATCTTCTTACGGAGCTCTTCGGTCATAAAAGGTGAGGGTGTTTCCTCGACCAGCTTCTGGTGGCGACGTTGGATGGAGCAATCACGCTCAGACAGGTGACACGCCTTTCCGAATTGGTCACCCACGACCTGGATCTCGATATGGCGGGGCTCTTCAATGAGCTTTTCCATATACATTCCATCGTTGCCGAAGGCCGCTCCGGCTTCTTGACGTGCATTCTCCCAGGCCTTCTTGAGGTCCTCCTTTTTCCAGACCGCACGCATTCCCTTTCCACCACCACCGGCAGTGGCTTTCAGCATGACGGGATAACCGATCTTGGCAGCGAGTTTTTCGGTCTCTTCATAGGATTCCAAAAGTCCCTCCGATCCTGGAATAGTCGGAACTCCTGCAGCTCTCATGGTTGCCTTGGCGGTGGCCTTGTCCCCCATCTTGTCGATCTGCTCAGGAGAAGCACCGATGAACTTGATCCCATTCTCAGCACAGATCCTCGAGAACTTGGCGTTCTCGGCAAGGAATCCGTAACCCGGATGGATCGCATCCGCATTGGTGATCTCGCAGGCGGCGATGATATTGGGAATGTTCAGGTAGGATTTGCTGCTTTCAGGTGGACCGATACAAACGGCCTCATCGGCGAAGCGGACGTGCAGACTCTCCGCATCGGCAGTGGAATATACAGCCACCGTCTTGATGCCCATCTCACGGCAGGTCCTGATGACCCGAAGGGCGATCTCACCACGGTTGGCAATGAGTATCTTCTTGAACATATGAATCTTCTTTGGTTGGTATGCAGCCGGTCAACCGGCAATGAGATCGTTCCCTCAGGAGGGATCGATCAGGAACAGAGGCTGGTCGTACTCGACGGGAGAGGAATCCTCCAGAAGAACCTTGACCACCTTTCCTGAGACCTCAGATTCGATCTCATTGAAGAGCTTCATGGCCTCAATGATACATACGACATCTCCAGGCTTTACCTCTTCCCCAACATTGACAAAGCTTTCCTTGTCTGGAGATGGGCGGCGGTAAAAAGTACCGATCATGGGAGATTTGATGGTGATATACTTGGACTCATCATCCGAAGCTGCAGGTGCGGGACTCTTGGGAGCCTCGGCGGCGGGCTGTGCAGGAGCGGCCGGTTGCGCAGGCGCAGCTGCTGGAGCCATGGGCATGTTCTGTGGAGCCACAGCATGAACGATGGTTCTTTCGCCCGACCCTTCACCCTGGGTCTTGATATTGATCTTGAATCCCTCAGTTTCAAGGCTTACTTCTGAAGCACCTGACCGAGCAACGAATTTGATCAGGTTCTGAATTTCTTTCAAATCCATGGTAGGTTGTTTTTTGGCCATGCTATTCGCGAATTATTTGGTTGGGGGATCGATCGCCCACTTTAGGTAGAGCGCACCCCAGGTAAATCCACCCCCAAAGGCGGCAAATATAAGGTCATCTCCCTTTTTCAGCTTATCCAAGTTGTCCCAGAGAAGCAGCGGAAGGGTACCATTGGTTGTATTTCCGTATTTCTCAATGTTCATCATTACCTTTTCAGGCCCCACACCCATGCGGTTGGCAGTGGCATCGATGATGCGTTTGTTCGCCTGATGGGGAACCAGCCAATCTACGTCATCTGCCGTAAGGTTGTTGCGTTTCATGATGCGTTCAGAAACATCGGCCATATTGGTCACCGCAAACTTGAAAACCTGTTGACCTTCCTGATGAACAAAGTGAAGGCGTTGATCCACTGTATCGTGGTTGGCGGGCATAATGGAACCCCCCGCATCGATCTTCAGGAACTGACGTCCCATCCCATCTGAGCGCAGGATCTCGTCCTGAAGTCCAAGTCCCTCTTCATTGGGTTCCAAAAGAACCGCTCCTGCTCCATCGCCAAAAATGACACAGGTGGTGCGGTCGGTATAATCGATGATGGAAGACATCTTGTCGGCACCAACCACCAGAACCTTCTTATACTGCCCGGACTGGATGAATTTGGAGGCAGTGGCCATTCCATAGAGGAATCCGGAGCACGCCGCCATCAGGTCGTAGGCAAAGGCATCCTTGGCACCAATGTGTGAAGCGACATAGCAAGCGGTGGCCGCAACGGGCATATCCGGAGTAGCGGTAGAGCAAATGAGAAGGTCAACATCCGAAAGGTCCACATTGTATCGGGCCTTTAGATCCTCAATGGCCTTGATGGCGAGATAGGAGGTTCCTGCTCCTTCTTCCTTTAAGATCCTTCTCTCCTTGATTCCGGTGCGAGTGGTGATCCACTCATCGGTGGTATCCACCATCTGTTCCAACAGTGCATTGGTGAGTCGAAACTCAGGTACATATCCTCCGACAGCGGTGATGGCGGCTTTCATCTGGGCCATTCAGCAGTGATTTGTGATTCAGGTAAACGGCCCTCGCAGGCCACAACAAAAGGGTAAAATTACGTCTAATCGCGGGTTATACAAACACCAATTCCCCCTTCTCTAAACTAAAAAAAGCAGGCTTAGTAGTGTTGACTAAACCTGCTTTTTACTTTTTATCGCGGTATGCCTTGTTAGGCTTGCTCTTTCTCCATCACTACCTTGCCCTTGTAGTAAAGCTTCCCTTCATGCCAGTAGGCACGGTGGTATAGGTGAGCTTCACCCGTGGTTGGGCAAACGGCGATCTGTTGCGAAGCGGCCTTATAGTGGGTTCTCCGCTTGTCTCTACGCGTGGTCGATTGTCTGCGCTTAGGATGTGCCATCTCTCGGTTTTTATCTTAGTTCAACAAGTCTTTCAATTTATCCCACCGGGGATCGATATCATCATCTTCTTCTTTCTTTTCCTCTCGGTCCTCGGGATCCAGTTGGCGCAACTTTTCGAGCATCTCGCCACCGATCTTTCCACTCTTAACGTCCGGATGGACGCGTTTTTGCGGAAGACTGAGGGCAGCCAATTCAAAGAGATACTGCGCAATGTTCACTTCATACTCCCCGTGGGGAAGGATCAGGACCTCATCGTCCTCATCGTTGTACGCATCCCCGAACTTCACAAGAAGACCGAAGGAATTCGACACCTCCATCTCGAAGGGAAGATCAGTGATGTCACAACGGACAACCACAGTTCCTTTCAGGGAGAATTCAAACTCCAACATGGTGTTCTTCTTGACCATGTCGACATCGACATGCAAGTTTGGATCAGTGAACTCATCAAATCCAAAGACCTCAAAGAACGGAGTGTTCAGATCATATCCGAACCGGTGCTCTCCTAACTTGAGGCTCGAAAACACAATGTTGTACTCTTTCAGCCTTTTATCCATCGCCTTTCGTTAGGGCGGGCAAAGTTACAATTCTTTCCTTTACATCCTACCCCTAACTTTCAGAAAATCATCCGTCTGGTCGGGTCTTCTTTCCCTGCTTAAGCGGATTGCTTGTCAACTCGAGGTTCTCCATGCGTCTTCTCCATATATCAATGGCGGCGTAGATAGCCTGTCGGAAGCTATTTTCATCGGCCTCGCCCTTTCCGGCGATGTCATATCCCGTACCGTGATCTGGGCTGGTTCGGACCAGTGGTAACCCTGCGGTAAAGTTAACTCCCTGGCTCATGTTCAATGCCTTGAAAGGAGCCAGCCCCTGATCGTGATACATGGCAAGGACGGCGTCAAACTTCTCGTAGGTACTCTGACCAAAGAATCCATCAGCAGCATATGGACCGTAAACCATCATGCCCTCTTCCATCGCCTTTTCGATGGCGGGTTGGATGATCTCCTTTTCCTCATTACCCAACAGCCCATCCTCTCCGGCATGAGGGTTAAGTCCGAGTACAGCGATCCTTGGCTTTCGGATGCTGAAGTCCATCTTCAGGCTATGATTCATTGCCCTCAGCTTGGACAGGATCCGTTCACTCGAGATCTTCCCGGCCACCTCCGAAAGTGGAAGGTGTTCCGTGACCAATCCGACGCGCATATTTTCAGAAAAGAGGATCATGAGAGGCTCCCCCCCGGTCTCTTCTCCCAGATAACCGGTGTGTCCTGTAAAGGTCCTCCCTTCAATATGAATATTGTTCTTGTTGATGGGCGCTGTGACCAGAACATCGATCTCCTTTTGCTTCCACGCCTTAAGGGCCTCGTCGATAGAGCGCAGTGAGTAGGATCCCACCTCATCATCCACCTGTCCGAAGTTGAGATTCACCATGTCCTTCCAACAATTGACGAGATTGGGTTTCCCCCGATACACATCCGATGAACGATCGATGATGTGAAAATTGACATCGTAAGCTCCAAGGGCCTTTTTGTGATAACTCACCACCTTGGAGGAGGCGAATACCACCGGGGTACAAAGATCCATCAAGACCGGGTCGTCCAGGGTCTTGAGGATGACCTCCATGCCGATCCCGTTCAGGTCACCACAGGAGATCCCAATGATAGGAAGGGGATTCTCCTCACTCATGATGTGTGGTTTTTGATGAAGTCATACAGCAGGCGAACGCCTACTCCCGTAGCTCCCTTACGTCGATATCCTTCATTGCTGTCAATGAATGCCGGACCTGCAATATCAAGATGGATATAGGGGTAGTTGGTGAAGTTCGCCAGAAATTTTCCCGCAGTGATGGCACCTCCTTCGGCCCCTCCAATATTCTTAAGATCGGCGATATCCGACTTTAGAAGGTCATCATATTCTTCCCAGAATGGAAATTCCACCACCCGCTCATAGGTCATCTCCCCACTTTGGGTGAGCTTTTCGAACACAGGTCTGGAGTATTTACCCATGGCAACGATCCCCCATTTTCCTACAGCCCTGGCAGCGGCCCCAGTCAGGGTGGCCAGGTCGATCACCACCTCGGGATCATACTTCTGGGCATAGGCAAGCGCATCAGCTAGGATCATCCGCCCCTCAGCATCCGTATTCAGGATCTCAACGGTCTTACCGTTGAACATGGTCACTACATCACCGGGAGTGATGGCATTCCCACCGGGGCGATTATCCGTTGCCGGAACAAGTCCGATGACATGGTAAGGCAATTTGTTCTTGCTGACCGCTACCATGGTACCGATCACCGCAGCAGCTCCTGCCATATCACTTTTCATGGTATCCATGAAACTCGTGGGCTTCAGGCTCAATCCTCCCGTATCATAGACCACACCCTTCCCAACGAGAATGATGGGTTTCGAATTCACCGCCTTCTCAGGTTTGTATTCCATGATGGTGAAGGTCGGAGGGTCAATGGATCCTTTGTTGATGGATAGTAGACCACCCATTTTCAGCGCTTCGATCTTATTCTTGTTCAAGACCTCCACAGAGAATCCATTTTCCTTTCCCAGGTGCTCAGCGGTCTGAGCCAATTGCTCAGCATTGAGATAATTCACGGGCTCGTTCACAAGATCCCGGGCTATGAAGGTCGCTTCCACAGTGGCAGAAACTTCCGTGACCTCCACTTCAGATACCCCAACGACCCGAATGGTCTGCAGAGTGGAACGCTTCTTTTCGGGGTTCGAGAAATGGCGAAGGAATCGGTAATTTCCTAGGGCGAGTCCCTCGGCCAAATAAAGCACCAATTGCGGTTGCGAAGGGGTAGCCACTTCGACCTCCTCGACCTTGTCGCGGTTTAGGGCGTCACCAAGAGAAGCCCCGGATTTGCGCAACCTTTCAAAGAATTTAGCGTCCAATGCATCATGGTTGGCCATGCAAACGTAGATCCCATGAGTGAAGCGATTGAGCATGACCCAGTTTCGCTTCTCTGGATCGAGTTGACCTTTGAGATAGACCTGCTCCTCTTTGGTGAGAAGATCTTTTGGAAGGTCCTTCAAGGAGTGGATGACAAAGGCTTGTGAGATGCCGGCTACGTGGCCGGTGGATGATATGATCTTCATGTTGTTCATGGTTTACAAGGGTCCCAAAAATAGGGATTTTAAGACAGCTTTCCGGCTCATTGGGAAATGTCGAAAATCACAGGAATCGCGCGGGAAATAAACGCGAAACGGTGCCCGCAACAAATTCGTTAAATTAAAGTTTCTTTATACTGAAAATCCTTCCTTTGTCTGGATGAAAAAATGGTCCCTGGTCATAGCAATGGTCTTTGCCTTTCTCTCCTCGCGTGCGACCCACAACCGTGCGGGAGAGATCACCTATAAATGGATCAGTGGTAATACCTATGAGGTGACCATCACCACCTATACCAAGGATTCTGCCCCCGCAGATCGATGCCAACTCACCCTCGATTGGGGCGATGGTACCACCAGCGTCCTCTTCCGACAGAATGGACCGGTCGGTTCCTGTGCCGCTCCTGCAAGGATGGGAGAGGTCCTTCCGGGAGACGTTCGAAAGAACATCTACAAAGGGGTTCATACCTATGCAGGTCCGGGGTTCTACACCCTGTCCATGCAGGACCTCAACCGAAATGCAGGGGTCAACAATATCCCGAACTCTGTTCAGGTTCCTTTCTATATCACCACCACCCTGAACGTTACTCAGGCTCTAGGGCCCAACTCCTCACCAATTCTACTGAATCCGCCTATTGATGATGGGTGTATCAACCGCCTTTACATCCACAACCCTACGGCATTTGATCCCGATGGAGACAGCCTGGGGTACGAACTGATCGATTGTAAGGGACTGGGAGGCGTGAGCATTCCGGAGACCTACGACCCGAACTACGTTCAGGATCCTGTGACCATTGACCCCGTTACCGGTGATTTTATCTGGAATGTTCCCAAGAATCAGGGTGAATACAACTTTGCCATCCTGATCACCGAATACCGCCGCGGCGCAAATGGCCAGTATCAGGTCATGGGTCAGGTGACCCGCGATATGCAGGTTCGTATTGAGAATTGTAATAATCAACCACCGGTGATCGACCCCGTAGGTCCCTTCTGTGTGGAAGCTGGTAAGAATCTGACGTTTAGTATCAATGCAAGCGATCCCAATGGAGACCGCATGGACCTCACCGCATTTGGAGGTCCCTTCGAGGTGAGTTCTCCTGCTCAGTTCAGTATCACCAGTTCCAATCCCGGAAGTGCTACAGCCACCTTTTCGTGGAATGCAGAATGTGTCCACGTTCGGAAACAACCCTATTACGTGACATTTAGGGCCAAGGATCGTCCCCCATCCGGCGAAACTCCGCTTACAGCCTCAATCACGGTAGAGATCCGTGTGGTTGCCCCGTCCCCAAAGAATCCTAGTGCCTCCCCCGGTCTGGATGAGATCAACCTGAACTGGAACCCTGACCTTTGTACGCAAGCCATTGGTTATAAGATCTATCGCCGAAAGGGATCCTATGGATTCATCCCCGACACTTGCGAGACAGGCATTCCAGACTATACGGGATATGAATACCTCGATGAGGTTTCGGGTTGGGGAACCACAGCCTACAAGGATACCAACCAACTTGAATATGGTGTGCGGTACTGCTACATGGTCTATGCCTTCTTTTCGGATGGTTCCGAAAGCTATGCCTCTGTTGAGTTCTGCACAGAATTGCCCAAGATCGTCCCCATCATCACCAATGTGGATGTGGACCGAACCGATGCCAATACCGGAAGGATCTTGCTGAGTTGGGTGCCTCCCAAACAGATCGATTCCACTGTATTTCCTCCTCCTTATGGGTACCGCTTGGAGCGG
>JAJLJK010000387.1:0-11650 GCA_033844885.1 Bacteroidota bacterium
CTGAAAAAACAAATAAACAGCGGCGCCTGGGTTTACCATCTCTGAGGTTGTACTTTTGCAACCTAAAATCCACGTTCCATGAAGGCCAAGACCCCCAGCGAATCTCTCGCTGTAATGACCGAGATCGTTCTTCCGAACGACACGAATAATCTGAACAATCTCTTTGGTGGTCAGCTATTGAGCTGGATGGATCGATGCGCTGCCATTGCAGCCCACAGACATTGCAGGCGACAGGTCGTTACCGCTTCTGTCAATCATGTCTCTTTTAAGAAGGCCATTCCTCAAGGCTCGATAGTCACCCTCGAAGCCAAGGTCAGTCGGGCATTCAGCTCCTCCATGGAGGTCTTCGTTGATGTTTTCATTGAAGATCAGAGAGGAACCGGGAAGAAGATCAAGGCCAACGAAGCGATCTATACCTTCGTGGCGGTTGACCAATTGGGAAATCCGATCAATATTCCGCCTTTACAACCCGAAACGGAGTTGGAAAAGAAACGGTATGATGGGGCTTTGAGACGTCGTCAGCTAGCGCTGATCCTTGCGGGAAAGATGAAGCCTGATGAGGCCACAGAACTCAAATCTCTTTTCTTTCCTGAACCGCAGAAATGATCCTTTCATCCGGGATCATGTCCATGAAGTTCCAAAGTCTGTAGATCCCTTTTCTCGAGCCGAGTTTCGAACTTGGACGCATGAAATGCTTCACTTCCAGAATCTCTGACCCTTCACCTGGTCGGTAGGGATACATACCCAATTCGGGAACAGTTCCGCCCCAAAGGCTGATGACCCTTTTTTTGAAAGCCGACGCTATATGCATCAGACCCGTGTCATGCGTAAGGATGACTGATGCCTCACGGACCAGAATGGCTGACTCCATGAGTGAATATTGCCCTGCGGCATTGAACACCTTGTCCTTGCCCAAATGTGTTTCGATCCTATTACCTTTCTCCCGGTCTTCCGGGCCGCCCAACAAGACCACCGGACGAGAGAATTCTCGACATAGCCGGGCGATCTTCGCCTCAGACAACATCTTTCCTTCGTGTTGTCCACCGATCACAAATCCAATGTAATTGCCGGAAAAGTTGGCCGGTAGATCCTCCGTCACATCTCGGGTATCAACCGGAAGGAAAAAGTCCAGCCCATCTCCATCATCAATTACTCCTAAATGCTGTACGGTTTCCATATAACGATCCACGATGTGGACATCAGGCAAACGATCGACCTTGAAATTCACCAGGATCCACTTTTGGAAGTTCAGCTTTGGAAAGGACCATGAAGGAATTCCAAGGGCCTTTTTCACCTGGAGGCTTCGAAGGTTATTATGAAGGTCGATGATCTCATCAAAAGACTCGCTCTCAAGCGTTGGTATGACCTCCCCTACCTTATTCTGGATCGTATGTATTCGATCCACATACGGGTTGTTCTCCCACAACCCCTTAAAGGATTGTTTGGTCAGTATATGAACCTCTCCACCTGTCTGTAATTTCAGTCGACGTACGATGGGCGAGGTTAGGACGATATCCCCAATGGAACTAAATCGTATGACAAGGAATTTTGGCATTTCAGAAGGTCAGGAAATTAAGGGATACTGAAACCGCCAGGCTGGCGATCACCAACAGGTCGATCCACCAGGATCTCCGCACATATTGTATCGTATTGGTGAAGATCAGGATCAATGGCAGGGAAACAGTGATGAGCAAAGGTTGTAGCCCGGCGACACCCATTCCCATAACCCCGATGACCACAGACAGGCCAAATAGAATGAATCCTTGCCTCTTATTGATCTTGGCCCGAGAGAGTGTCGCAAAGAAGTCGGTGAAAGACAAAATGATCCAAAACCCAAAAGTGAAGAGGGGAAGTAAAACTCCTTCTATCCCCGGCATGGAAATATGATCCAACGTGAAAAGGGTAGATCTCACCCATTGGTCATAGGTCTGCTGAGAATCCAAAAGAAAGGAAGTGGCCCAGGAAAAATAAAAAGGAGCCAAGGTGCCTAAGAAAAGGACAAACAAGGTCTTGAAACTGATCTGACCGTAGATCATCAAAGAGATAATGAACAGGATCATGTAGATCCACATCCCAGGAAATATGTGAATCGAAAGGCCGAAAAGAAGGGCGATGTTCGCCTCCCGGTGAATGGGTTCCTGATTGAGTACTGGAAGGATGGTGGCATAGATCAGGGCCGTGAATATGAAAAGGAGGATCATGGATGCTGTACCAAAATTGGAAGCAAGCCCAATGGCCATCCCGATCACCCCTATCAATGGAAGGTACATATGTGGTTTGTAGAACTTGGCTTCACCCTGAAACCAGCGTTGGAGAATGAGGGGAAAAAGAAAAGCCAGAATACTACCTAAAAAGAGGTCCAGCCAACGTGGCAGGGACATCTCCCATGGGCCAAAATAAAGGGCATGTTCAGCGGCTCCCTGATAGTGGAACCCAAGTATGAAAAGGATCAAACCCAACAGCGCGGCAAGATACAGGGCACTTACCTGACTACGTCCAAAAAGGGTTGATACCATGGGCCTTTTGTTTATTTTTGCTTCTCAATTAAAGCCAAATAAAATGACTTGGAGAAACCTATTTGAAGGATTGGGCGATTTTTTTGAATGGACTTTCCAGATCCTTCCCATACTCGGCAACACAATGAACTACCTGTTCATGGCTATCGGAACAGTGATGTTCATCTACTGGCTAGGCCAGATGCGAAAGCACGCCCGAGCAGGGGAGCGTTGATCCCTCATAGATCAAAACCGATGTCCTTGCGGAAATACATATCCTCAAAGGCCATCTTTCCAATACTTGCATAGGAGGTCTCAAGGGCCTCCTTTTTCGTTTCTCCAAAAGAGGTGAAGGCCAGCACACGTCCCCCATGGGTCAGGATCTCATGAGCATCCCTTTTTGTCCCGGCGTGAAATACGATACTTTCCTTTACGTCATCCAATCCAGTGATCGTCTTACCCTTCTCATACGTTCCTGGATATCCGCCTGAAACCACCATGACCGTGGTGGCAAAACGATCATCCAGCTCCAGCTGAACGGTTGAGATCTCTTGCCTTCCCATAGCCAAGAACAATTCGACCAGATCCGACTTGATCCTTGGCAGGACCACTTCCGTCTCGGGATCACCAAGCCGAACATTGTATTCGATGACAAAGGGATCTTCTCCCACCCGGATAAGACCAAAGAAGATGAATCCCTGGTAGGGTATTCCTTCTTTCGACAGACCGGATATGGTGGGCTTGATGATCCTTTCTTCTACCTTTTTTCGCAGTTCCTCATCGAAAAAAGGCACCGGACTGACGGCTCCCATTCCCCCGGTGTTCGGCCCGGTATCACCTTCTCCGATCCGCTTGTAATCCTTCGCCTCGGGCAAAATGATATAATCGGTGCCATCGGTCAAAGCGAAGACAGAGAACTCGATCCCATCAAGGAATTCCTCAATGACCACCCGAGCACCTGCTTCTCCAAATTTGCCTCGCAAAAGCATATTCTGCAATTCGACCTTGGCACTATCGAGATTCTTTAGAATGACAACCCCTTTCCCGGCTGCCAACCCGTCCGCTTTTAGTACATAGGGTGGCTTAAGGGTTTCCAGGTAAGCATATCCATCCTCCAGTTCTTCAACCGTGAAGGTCCTATGTCCGGCTGTGGGAATCCCATTGCGCAACATGAATTCCTTGGCGTACTCTTTGGATCCCTCCAAATGAGCACCATCCTTTCCTGGACCAACAATGATCAGGTCAGAGAGATCGGATTGAGCTTCCAGATACTCTCGAATTCCACGAACAAGGGGTTCCTCGGGTCCAACGACAACAAGTCCGATAGCATGTTTTCGTATCGCCTCAGCTACTTCTCCAAACTGATTTGGATTCAACGAAAGGTTTGTTCCCAATTGGTCTGTTCCCGCATTTCCGGGAGCAATGAACAATTGATCACAGTGCTTGCTTTTGCTGATGGAATGAGCAAGGGCGTGTTCACGACCCCCGCTTCCAAGGACGAGAATGTTCATGGTTTGGAACTTTCCGCAAAAGTAAGGCTTATTGAAAGGACAACCTTCGGTCCAGGGCCGGTTTTCTCAGATCTTCACTCTTTTGATACTACAGCCGATATTACGCGTTTCTGCCGGGTCGATGTTTTCCGGATGACCAGCTGCCAACTGTCGCAGTGCGGCGATCAGCCAATCTTGAGTGGCTTTTTTGTCCTTATTCTCGTATTTGTCGTTGATGCTTCCTTTGAAGACCAACTTCATATCCTTGTCAAATAGGAATACATGAGGGGTGGTATTGGCCTCAAAGGCATCGGCAAGCTTATGGTCGGCGTCCACCACATATGGAGTGTTATACCCTGCCTTCTTTGCATGGTCAACCATGGCGTCAAAGCTATCCTGATCCGATCGAAAGGCTTCATTGCTATTCACCAGAACCATTCCGATATCCAATCGATCACTTAGGTCACCCAGGACAGGATAATTACTCTCCCAACCAAGCACGAAAGGACAGGTGTTGCAACTGAAGATGACCAAAAGACCGTTCTCCTTTTTGAGATCGGAAAGGCTAAAACTCTTTCCGGAGATGTCCTTCATCGCTCGATCCTGAAGGGGAGCCTCGTCTCCAAGAGCAAGTCCTGGTCCTTGAATGGTAAAAGAAAGTAGCCCGGCTATGGCAAAAACGAATAGGATGATCCTTCTCATGGCGAAAACATTTGGTTTCGACCAAAGAAACGATCTAATCCTGAAGATAGTTCACACGACTAGCCGTCCAGCAACGGCAAAGAGCGGCCAACATCAGCGGAAGCGAAAGAAGGAGGATCAGAGACATAAAGGAATCGCTGGCAGAGACGCCCAGTGAGAACAACCAGGATCCAAGCCAGACCAGGGCAATGTTCTCGTGCTGCTGACTGATTCCAAGACCACCCACACTTTGGATGAGTGGAAGAAGGAAGATCGCCTGAAGGATATAGCTGATCCAGACCATGCCCGGAAAGAACAACAATAAGGTGACCAGTATCAGAATATTGACAAAGGCCAAAGTTCTCAATGGACCAAAGAAGAATTGACTTTTTCCGCTTCGATTGATGGTCAAAAAGACAAATGCGCCGATCAGGTGTACGAGTGCTTCCATAGTTTACCAAAGGTCGTTCACCCCTTCCTCCAAGACAATACCTGACTTCAGGTATTTTTTATAAAATGTAGCTTTTTTCCTACAATGGAATGTTTCCGTGCTTTTTTCGCGGAAGCTTTACAGCTTTGTTTTCCAGCATTTTAAATGCTTTGATGAGCTTCTCTCTGGTCTGCGACGGAAGGATCACTTCATCGATATAACCACGGGCAGCTGCCCGGTAAGGATTTGCGAATTCTGCGGCGTATTCCTCTTCCTTCTCCTTGAGTTTTGCTTCGGGATCCTCGGCCTGAGCGATCTCTTTCTTAAAGATGATCTCAGCGGCTCCTTTTGCACCCATCACTGCGATCTCGGCGCTTGGCCATGCGTAGTTCATGTCCGCACCGATATGCTTGGAATTCATCACGTCATAGGCACCACCGTATGCCTTTCTGGTAATGACGGTGATCCTTGGAACGGTAGCCTCAGAGAATGCATAGAGCAATTTTGCTCCATTGGTGATGATGGCATTCCACTCCTGGTCCGTACCGGGAAGGAAACCTGGCACATCCTCAAATACCAGAAGGGGAACGTTGAAACTATCACAGAAGCGCACAAAACGAGCGCCCTTCTGGCTTGCCTTGATATCCAAAACCCCGGCAAGGAAGGCCGGTTGGTTGGCGATCACACCGATGCTCCTCCCCCCGATCCGGGCGAATCCCACCACGATGTTCTCAGCAAAATCGCGATGAACCTCGTAAAAGCTATCTGCATCTACGGTCTCGCGGATCACATCCCGCATATCATAGGGCTGGTTCGGATTATCCGGAACCACATTATCTAGTTTAGGTCGGCTTTCATCTCCTACCTCATAGGGTAAAACAGGAGCGTCTTCCTCACAATTCTGTGGAACGTAACTAAGCAATTTCTTTATGCCTTCGAGACATGCGACCTCATTGGGATAGGTCAAATGGGTCACTCCCGATTTGGTGGCATGAGCAGACGCTCCTCCCAATTCCTCGCTAGTGACCTCTTCATGTGTTACGGTTTTTACCACGTTGGGTCCGGTCACGAACATGTAACTGGTATTCTCGACCATCATAATGAAGTCAGTCAATGCAGGACTGTAAACCGCACCTCCTGCGCAAGGGCCCATAATGGCCGAGATCTGGGGGATCACTCCGCTGGCCTGCGTATTTCGATAAAAAATATCGGCATACCCTCCCAGGGAGACAACACCCTCCTGAATTCGGGCCCCGCCCGAATCGTTGAGACCAATGACAGGTGCTCCGTTCTCCATAGCTAGATCCATCACCCTACAGATCTTTTCAGCATGTGCTTCGGCAAGAGAACCTCCGAGGACTGTGAAATCCTGGGCGAAAACATATACAAGACGACCGTGGATGGTACCATAACCTGTTACAACACCATCGCCATAAAATTTCTGCTTATCCAGGCCGAACAAGGTGGATCGGTGGGTAACGAGCCTTCCGATCTCTTCGAAGGAGCCCTCATCCAAAAGGAGGTGTATCCTTTCGCGGGCTGTCAGTTTGCCCTTGTCATGTTGACTTTGGATTCTTTTCTCTCCTCCGCCCTTTAAGGCTTCTTTACGGATATCGTGGAGTTTCTGGATCTTGTCTTGCATATTCAGGATCTTGTCAATTCAACTGAAATAGGGGTGCAATATAGGGGCTAAAGTCCGAAATGGGCAATGTCATTCCTCAATATTGCCCGCTTTGTGACCCCCTGCCAAAAGGAAAAAGAAAACCCCGCATTTGCGGGGTGTGAGTCAATCGTTCAATTTCAAAACGGCGAGGAAGGCCTGCTGGGGAACTTCGACATTTCCAAGTTGTCGCATCCGCTTCTTTCCTGCCTTCTGCTTTTCAAGCAGCTTTCTCTTTCGTGAAATATCTCCACCATAACATTTGGCGGTCACATCTTTACGAAGAGCCGAAAGGGTCTCTCGAGCAACGATCTTCGCACCAATGGCGGCCTGAATGGCGATCATGAATTGCTGTCTTGGGATGAGCTCCTTCAATTTCTCACACATCTTTCTTCCGATCTCATGGGCACGACTGCGGTGGATCAATGCAGATAGAGCATCCACAGGTTCGGCATTGAGCAGGATATCCACCCTAACAAGATCTGACTCCTGATATCCGATCGGGTGGTAATCAAATGAGGCGTAGCCACGGCTGATGGTCTTGAGCTTGTCATAGAAGTCGAACACGATCTCGGCCAGAGGCATATCAAAACTCAGTTCCACCCGGTCAGCGGTGAGGTAAGTTTGATTCTTGATGACCCCACGCTTTTCAATACAGAGGGTCATGATCGCACCCACATATTCACTTTTGGTGATGATCTGGGCATTGATAAAGGGCTCCTCGATATGATCCAGCTTGGTAGGATCAGGATAATCACTCGGATTGTTCACCAAAACTCGGGTCTCGGGATCCGATCTCATAAAGGCGTGATAGGATACGTTTGGAACCGTGGTAATGACCGTCATGTTGAACTCGCGTTCCAATCGCTCCTGGATGATCTCCATGTGTAGCATGCCCAGGAATCCGCATCGGAAACCAAATCCCAGGGCGGCAGAGGTCTCAGCCTCGAAAGTGAGGGAGGCATCATTCAATTGAAGCTTTTCCAGCGAGGCCCGCAGTTCTTCATATTCTTCGGTATCGACCGGGTAGATTCCGGCAAAGACCATGGGTTTCACATCTTCGAATCCGGAAATGGGCTTTTCGGCGGGTCTTTCAACAGAGGTGATGGTATCCCCGACCTTGACCTCCTTGGCTTCTTTGATACCTGATATGATATACCCCACATTTCCAGCTCCGATCACATCACATGGGGTCTTCTTGAATTTCAAAACACCGATCTCATCCGCATCATATTGCCGACCGGTATTCATGAACTTCACCTTTTGTCCCTTGCGGATGGTTCCGTTCATGACACGGAAGATGGCCTCGATCCCGCGAAAGGAATTGAAGACCGAATCAAAAATGAGGGCTTGAAGGGGTGTTTCGGGATCGCCTTGAGGCGCCGGAATCCGTTCTACGATGGCCTCTAACACCTTATCCACTCCCAAACCGGTTTTTCCTGAGGCTTGCAAAATATCCTCTGGAGCACAACCGATCAGATCGATGATCTGGTCACTCACTTCCTCGGGATTGGCAGAGGGAAGGTCGATCTTATTGAGAATAGGGATGATCTCAAGGTCGTGTTCCAATGCCAGGTACAAGTTGGAAATGGTCTGTGCCTGGATCCCCTGAGTGGCGTCCACAACCAAAAGGGCACCCTCACAGGCGGCAATGGACCGTGAGACCTCATAACTGAAATCCACGTGCCCCGGAGTATCAATAAGGTTGAGGACGTATTCCTCTCCACCCTGCATATACTTCATCTGGATTGCGTGGCTCTTGATCGTGATCCCGCGCTCTCTCTCCAGATCCATATCGTCTAGCAGCTGATCCTTCTTTTCCCGATCTGTAACCGACTGGGTCAGGTCCAGTAATCGATCTGCCAGGGTACTCTTACCATGGTCGATGTGGGCGATGATGCAAAAATTGCGAATGTTCTTCATTGGGATGCCTCGTCCTTAAGGGTTGCGAAATTACGACATTCGGGTGACCTGTGATTCAAGCCCTTCCATTCCATTCATCAAAAAACTGAGCCAGATATCCTTCCATGAACCTATGCCGATCACTGGCCATCCTTTGGGCGGTCGCTGTATTCATTCTTTGGTGTAACAACAAAAGCTTTTCATAAAAGTGGTTGACCGTATGACTTTTATGATTCTTATAAGCTTCTGCATCCATTCCAGTACGCGGTGGGTCATTTGGGTCATAGAGAAGTCGATCTCTGGCTCCTCCATATGCAAATGCCCTTGCGATACCAATGGCACCGATCGCGTCCAGTCGATCGGCATCCTGAACGATCAGTCCCTCAAGGGTCCCAGGCTTGGTCTCACCGGATTCTCCCTTATAACTGATCGAAACGATCTCATGGATGATATGCTCCGTCAGATGGGATTCCAATCCCTGTGAATCGAGAAAGCTTCGAATCAATCTTGGAGCGGCATTTTCATCTCCATGGTGAAGTTTCCGATCCCCAAGGTCATGCAACAGGGCGATGAGTTCCACCATGACTGGATCGCCTTTTTCCTCCAGTGCGATCTGAAGAGCGGACCTGCGAACTCGATCGATGTGAAACCAATCGTGGCCGGTACCCTCCCCGTAAAATTCATCCCGGATAAAGGACTCGGTGGTCCGGATCAACGAATGGGGGATCTTTTCGCTCATGAAGGAAAAATAAAAAAGTCCGCCAAAGGTCGGAACCCTGGACGGACTTTTAGGCAAAACTCAATTCTCAATCCAAACATAGGGATTCAAAAGGCAGGAGCCTTGGGTTTATTTTGCAATAATTGTTCGATTTGTTCCATTACGTCATCCGTTAGGAGATCCAGAGCCTCGGGAGCTTGAAGATTCTCCTCTAACTGCTCTAATTTGGAGGCACCCAGAATAACCGTGCTCACATTGGGATTCTTCAGACACCATGCAATGCTGAGTTTTGCCGGAGTGGTTCCGATATCTTCTGCCAGATCAGCCACAGCATTGGCCCGAGAAAGCATCTCTTCTTGGGTCAGGCGCTCACTCAACCAGGAAAGTTCATCGAGGTTCAGTCTTGAGTCCGATGGTTTCTTGCCCCGGTATTTTCCTGTCAGGATCCCGGAAGCCAATGGCGACCAGATCGTCGTTCCCATACCCACGGTTTTAAAGATCTGACTGAATTCCACCTCCAGTTTATCGCGATGCAGCATATTGTATTGAGACTGCTCCATAGTGGGGCCGATCAGATGATTTTCACGTGCTACCATATGGGCTTCCATGATCTCCTGTGCACTCCATTCGCTGGTACCCCAATAGAGTATCTTCCCTTGCTGAATGAGATTGTGCATGGTCCAGACAGTTTCTTCGATGGGGGTGGACTTGTCCGGACGGTGACAAAAGAAAAGATCTAGATACTCTGTTTGAAGCCGCTGTAGGGCCTGGTGACAAGCTTCGGTCAGATGTTTTCGATTGTTTCCCTTTTGTGTGGGTTTCGACTCTTTCAATCCCTTGATCCCAAAGAACGCCTTGGAAGATAAGATATAAGAATCCCTGGACCAATTCAGTTTCTTAAGGATCCGCCCCATCACCTCTTCCGACTTTCCGGCCGCATAGACCTCCGCATTGTCAAAAAAGTTGACCCCGGCGGCATATGCCGTGCTCATGAGCTCGGTGGCAATATCCTCGCCGATCTGATTACCAAATGTGATCCAGCTGCCGAGAGAAAGTTGAGACACTTTTAACCCTGAACGACCTAAATTTCTGTATTCCATGATCTCTTTTGCGTTGGTTCTTTACCTTTTGAACTATGGATTGTCAAAAATGTTCCCAGCCCTAGCTGGCTTTTGCCCTTTGACAACAAAAGCCGAATTATCTCCTTATCTTTTTGAACACCGAAACCAATAAAAGCCCATGCGTTCACAGTCCTCGATCATTTTCAGGACCCTCCGACGTCTCAGTCATAACCCCATTTGGGGTGGAACCCTGCTGATCATTGCCGCGGCGATTGCTCTTGTCTGGGCCAATATGTACCCTGAGGGTTATCATCACTTTTGGCATGATACCATTCTGAGGATCGGTCGTGGAAAAGGAGAGATCTCCGAGATCAATGGTCATATGCTAATCAATGATCTCCTGATGGCCATCTTCTTTTTCTTTACCGGATTGGAGATCAAAAGAGAGGTGAAGGCTGGTGAACTTTCCACCTTTAAACAAGCGGTTTTGCCTCTTGTGGCTGCTGTTGGAGGAATGGTGGTTCCAGCTTTGATCTACCTGTATTTTAATCAGGGTCTTCCCACCGCAGATGGATGGGGAATACCCATGGCTACAGACATTGCATTTTCCTTGGGTGTCTTGGGACTCCTTGGCACAAGGGCACCATTAAGTCTGAAGATCTTTCTGACGGCCCTGGCGATCGGAGACGACCTGGGAGCCGTTATCGTCATCGCTCTTTTTTACTCAGACCATATCATTATCTCGGAATTGGCTTGGGGAGCAGGGGGCCTGGGACTTTTACTGGTGGCCAATTTGATCGGTATCCGAAATCATCGCTTTTACTATTTGATCGGATTAGTAGTGGTTTGGAGTTCCTTCCTGGTATCGGGTGTACACGCAACCCTTGCAGGAGTATTGGTCGCTTTTACATTCCCGGCATCGCCGAAGTTGGACCCCGACGAGTTCGTGGACGAGGTCGAGGGGGTATTGGGAAGGATCAAGGAAAGTCGATTCGAGATCAGAGCGGGAGTCCTTCCTGCTGGGTTGATGAAGAATATCGTGCGAATAGGGCGGAAAAGTTTCGAAGCAGCCAATCCCCTTCAATTGGAAGAAACTGTCCTGGACCCATATGTGACCTTCTTTATCATGCCTCTCTTCGCTTTGGCAAATGCCGGGGTGCCGATTACGGGCGAATGGTCAGACATGATCAGTAATCCTGCGGCTTTAGGCGTT
>JAJLJK010000388.1:0-1986 GCA_033844885.1 Bacteroidota bacterium
AAACTTACCCCTCGGCTCGTTGCAAAGTCCGCTTATTTCCCTTACTTTTAAGAGGTTATACGATCCCTTATGTCCCTGCCTCTTCAAAATATCTGGTTGTGTCTGATCCTTCTAGTGGGAATTGGAGGGAGAACACAAGGTCAAAACCTTGTGCCCAACTTTGACTTTTCAATAACATACCACGGGGATTCCACGAATTGCATAACTCCAATTGGGGATGGAAACACTGGTCCACCTGAATTTTTGGGTTGGTTCGATCATTCCTATTTCATATGTACCTCCTTGCATCCGTGTGGGGACAAACCCTTTTGGGATATTGGGAAGAATGGAATTCCAACTACTTATTCAGGTTTGGGTATTTCTGGAATTCAGGTTTCTGGGAATCATACTGGGGGTAACCTTCAATATCGCGCCTTCCTGACCAATCGATTGAAGCAGAACCTGGAAGCCGACTCTTCCTATTGTGTAGAATTCCATGTACAACTCAATGATGATTTGTTATTTTGCGAGTGGACCTCTGATGACATTGGCGCTTATGTGGGACCGGATTCGGTCAAGACCTATCGGCCCTGGAAGCAAGGCATCTTTGCCCAGGTGAACAATACCTCCGGAGATATCCTGAATACCACCTATTGGAAAAAGATCAAAGGCTCTTTCCTTGCCAAGGGGGATGAACGATTTATCTCCATCGGAAACTTTTCTCTGGATACCACTCACCAAACACCGATCGTTCCCAATCCCTACCCTACAGCTCGTGCGGCCCATATCTATGTCGATGCCGTGTATCTCTACAAGTGTACCGACACGCTCTTTACCGTGGATCTGGGAGCCGACACCCTGCTTTGTCCCGGGCAAACCCTTACCCTGTATCCTGAGATCTCCGGATTCCAACTGATCGACACCACCACCACCTATCTCTGGAATACCGGAAGTACCGATCCTTCCATCACCATCTCCCAACCGGGAGACTACACCCTGGAGGTGATCATCAACAAACGATTTCAGGCCATTGGACACATCCGGGTAGACTACATGCCCGAAGCCCCCAATGCACCGGCCCTCTCAGACACTGTGCTATTCTGCCAGGGAGAACCCCAGGTGTTACAGGTTCCGTCCCTGCCCTTTACCTCCTACCTCTGGAATACCGGAGAGACCTCACCAGCCATTGAGATCACCGAACCAGGATCCTACTCGGTCACCTATGGCAACCGCTGTTGGTCCATCACCGAAAATACCTGGGCCGGATACCGGGAATGTGGGCTCAATGTGTTCGTGCCAACCGCCTTTTCCCCCGATGGCGATGGACTCAATGAGACCTTCACCATTGTCGGGGCTCCCTCTCCCATTCGCCTGACGATCTTCAACCGATGGGGAACCATGGTCTACCGCTCCGACAACTATGCCAATGACTGGCAAGGCACCTGGAAGGGTGAACCTCTGGCTCCGGGATACTACTCCTACCACCTCCAATACCAACGGTCCGAAGGTGCAGGATGGCAACAGGTTTATGGAAAGGTCATGGTGATTCGGTGAAGGAGTTGGGGATTTAGAATTAAGAATGAAGAATTAAAAATGAAGAATGAAGAATTGGGATTGGCAGTTGGGAGTTGGGGATTGACCCCCGAAGTGTCGGGGAAAGGATTTAGAATTCGGGATTGAGAATTGAGAATTGGCGATTTGGCAGGATCATTTTTGGATCAACCGTTCCCTGAGCCTGTCGAAGGGCGGTTGAACTTGGGGATTTAGAATTAAAAATGAAGAATTTAGAATATGGGATTCAGAATTCTTAATTCATCATTCTTCATTGATCACTCCTCACTCTTATTTCATCATTCTTCAAAAATTAAACTTACCCCTCGGCTCGTTGCAAAGTCCGCTTATTTCCCTTACTTTTAAGAGGTTATACGATCCCTTATGTCCCTGCCTCTTCAAAATATCTGGTTGTGTCTGATCCTTCTAGTGGGAATTGGAGGGAGAACACAAGGT
>JAJLJK010000389.1:0-2342 GCA_033844885.1 Bacteroidota bacterium
TATGGATGAGCCTTGATCCCGACCGATCAATAGATTGAAAGATTCCCTTAGGTTCCCTCCCCGGTCCTGCCAGTTTTCCCACTGGTTCTTTATTTCCTCTTTTTCCATCTGGATCCTGAGGACATCCAACATGGAGCCATCTCCTGACTCAAATCGCTGGGTAGCAATGGCCTCCAGATCCTCAAGGATCGAAATGTTTTCCTTCAATAATGCATCTAAAAGATGCCATTCCTGTAGGCGATGATACGATGACCTCACCTCCAGTTCTACCCTTACCTCCATCTCAATGAGCGATTGATTGGCAGAACGCCATTTCCAATATTCTGATCGAGAGCGCGAATTCAGGGTGCCGAACCAGGGCAGGGGTTGCATGATGGAAAATCGTGCGATCTGAGGACCGACCCTCGTCTCAATGGGGGTTACCGCATAGGATGCAGTAAGAGAGGGGTCCTTTAGTCCACCCACCTCATCGATCCTTGCCCCTGAAGCAACCAACCTTTCCCTTTCGGCGAGGATCCCAGGATGGTTTTCATAAGCTTCGCGAATGTATAGATCCAGAGTTTGCGCGATCCCCGCAAAGGGAAGAAGGAGCAAAAGGATGATTCTTTGGATCATGATCTGGATATTTTACGTTCATACCATATGCTGTACAGGACCGGGACCACAAATAAGGTGATCACCTCGAAGACCATTCCTCCAAATGCCGGAATCGCCATCGGGATCATGATATCGCTTCCTCTTCCTTGAGAAGAAAGAACAGGGAGAAGGGCGATCAAGGTCGTAGCCGTGGTCATTAGACATGGGCGAACCCGTCGACTGCCCGCGGCGATGATATTCTTCCTGATCTCTTTTTTGGAAGATATCGGTCTCTTGTCAAATTGTTGTTTGAGATAGGTGGCCATGACCACCCCATCATCGGTGGCAATGCCAAATAGGGCAATGAAGCCTACCCAAACGGCCACACTCAGATAGATGGTATGCATATTGAATACCTCGCCAATATTGAACCCTCCGGCTCCCCAATCCCACCAGTCAGGATGTCCATAGAGCCACAACATGATGAACCCTCCTGAGAACGCGACCGCTACTCCAGTGAAAACCATGGTGGATATCGCCACAGATCGAAATTGGAAATAGAGGATCAAAAAGATGATCACCAGGACGATCGGGATCACGAAACTAAGTCGTTTGCTCGCCCTGACCTGATTTTCATATGATCCGGAAAAAGCGAAGCTCACACCCGATGGTAATTGGACCTCTCCAGATCCAATGGCTTGATCCAACCTCCTGGATGCAGCATTGACCACCTCCACCTCAGAAAACCCATCCAGCTTGTCAAAAAGGACATAACCCACCAGGAAACCATTTTCGCTTTTTATGGATTGAGGCCCTTTTTCATATTTGATACTTACGACTTCTCCTAATGGGATCTGAACACCTTCAGGGGTAGAAATGAGGATCTCCTTGAGATCGTCCGGAGTATCCCTGAGGCCCCGCGGATAGCGCACACGGATCGCGTATCGTTCGCGACCTTCCACGGTTTGGGAAACCGACATTCCGCCGATCGCAGATTCAATCGCCTGTTGGATCATCTTTACAGAAAGTCCATAGCGAGATGCTTTTATCCGGTCAATATCCAGTTCGAGATAAGGTTTTCCCACGATCCGATCCGCAAAGACCGCTTCATCCTTGACACCGGGGACATCCTTTAGTAAGTTTTCAAACTCCAGGCCAAGTCGTTCAATCGTATCCAGGTCGTGCCCGAATATCTTGATGCCCATTGGAGCTCTCATTCCGGTTTGCAACATCACCAGTCGGGTTTCGATCGGTTGGAGCTTCGGAGCGGAGGTCACTCCGGGAATCCGGGTAGCCTCGGCGATCCGCTGCCAGATGTCATCCGGGTACCGGATCTCGGGGCGCCAGTTCCTGAAGTATTCACCTTGTTCATCTTCGACCAGATCATACCTAGAGATACCCTCTTGACGCAATACAGATGCATCAATGGTATCCCCTTGGCGGGTGATATAGCCCTTATCTGCGATCTTGAACCGAATGGGATATCCGGCCTCATCACTGATATATTCAGGTTTATAGGAGATGATATTCTCGTACATGGAAATAGGTGCCGGATCCAATGCACT
The DNA here is from genome assembly GCA_033844885.1 of Bacteroidota bacterium. Classification (GTDB taxonomy): domain Bacteria; phylum Bacteroidota; class Bacteroidia; order Flavobacteriales; family Schleiferiaceae; genus JAJLJK01. The sequence goes on from JAJLJK010000389.1 coordinate 2,142, forward strand.
TTCCACCCTTCCCAACTTTCCAACCACCATTTCAACCTCTGGGATGGCTTCTACACTTCGATCCAGGATCCGAAGGATATCATGATTCTGCTCAATTCCAGCATGAGGCATGCTTGTGGGCATAAGGAGGAAACTACCCTCGTCGAGAGCGGGCATGAATTCACTTCCAATACCAGGAAAAGTATGAGCCAGAGTACTCCA
>JAJLJK010000390.1:0-1435 GCA_033844885.1 Bacteroidota bacterium
AGATGGAATCACCAATGATCCGGGGGCTTTGGTCAAGGCGACCCAAGCTCTCACCGACACCAACTTCCGCATGCTTTCCTTTGGCGGAAGCCCCAATAATTTCTCTTTTCTGATCCCTACAGAGAATAAAGAAAAAGCGCTACATGCGCTGAACGATGCGTTTTTCGCAGCCACTGAATCAGTGTAGCAATTTTTCGGTGGATAGGGTATCAACAGAAACAGGAGGCTTTACGCCTCCTGTTTTATTTTTTCACAGGAGGGAGGATAAGGTGTAGTACCACCCAATAGCTAAATCCTATCCAAAAAGAAGACAGGATCCATCCTACGATGAGTGATTGAAGGAGCAAAGCCAATGGTCCAAGCATCCAAAATATCATGAATTTGCCTGTAACAGCAAAGTGATGGTCGGTTACGAACCTTCCGGAAAGCTTTGAAACGAGAGCGATCCACCAAAAGTGATTCAGTTGCCCGATCAACCGCCAAGCCCTGAAAATTATACTTGAATCATCCTCTGGAATGGGGAGTTTTTGGATGAATGCCAGATCTGCTTTCTTGGATAAGGGAATATTCTGGTAAGAGGTTTTTTTGGACTGCCAACTCTCCCAATCATCCTCAGACAATGAATCTGGATCCGCCATAGGCGAATACTTGGTCATAGAAGTGAACACCTTATCAAGGGCATCTTTGGCGAAATGAGGTTCAGCTTGTCCCTTTGCATCCAATTCAATTAGGGGTTCGATCTCTACCTCTACAGGCACACCTCCCTTGTCAAGTTGAACGTAATGGATCATGACAGGAGCAAAACCCATTTCGGCTCCCGTCTCTTGCGAAACCCGGTAGGCGATCCTTGCCCATCCCTTTTTCAGCGGTCGAACCCTCGGAAATCGACCGTGACTTCCTTCCGGAAAGATAAAATACGGGGTCCCTTTTTTTAGATGATCCATGGATCGGGTGAAAGTCTCGTCATTTCGGGACATTTGGTCCATTCCATCTCGAGGTCGGAAAATAGGGGAGATGCCTAGGGATTCGAGCCAAAAGCGAGCCTTCTTATTCTTGAAAATATCCGCTCTGGCCCAAAATCGTGGATTTCTTCGCAAATTGGCGGCCACCACCAAAACATCCATCAGTGCATTCTGATGATTCGGTAGGATCAGAAAGGGCCTGTCAATAGGCAGGTTAGTCTCCCCTTTAATGACCACCTTGCTATAGAACATTCGGAGGCCAAACCATATCGGGGGCTTGACCATCAGGTATAAAAGGCGCATCGATTCTATTTTATTTCAGCTTTCGGTATAGCCATGACGCAGCAAATCCAGCTATGATATGCCACACTCCCCACCATGCAGCTACCAATGCCATCGGCCCCGAGCCATCAAAGAAATTGAAAATAATGATCAATCCAAGACCACTGTTCTGGATTCCGGTCTCGATGGAA
>JAJLJK010000391.1:0-3554 GCA_033844885.1 Bacteroidota bacterium
GAATCACGCAACATGATGGCCAAATTAGGCAAGAGTGAGGGGGTGGCAATGGCTCAGCCTCCATGAAAAAAAATTGTAGATTTGTCACCGACTGAAAAATGAATATTCTTCTTCGATCATGAATTCAAAAGCGATCCTTGGACTTCGTGTTGTTCTGCTGCTTATTGCGGTTTTCATGGGATATAAGATCTACCGGATCATCATGGAGCCGATCGAATTCGAGCGTCTTCAGAAACGTCGTTATACCGCGGTACAGTCCCAGCTCGAGAAGCTCAGGGATGCCGAATTGGCCTACAAGACCGAGATGGGCACCTATACCGGTGACCTGAATTCTCTTCTAGCCTTTGTCGATACGGGAAAGATCACCATTGTAGAAAGAAAGGATAGCTCGTTCATGTACTTCAACCGCCTCTACCAAAAGGACATGAACAAGGATACCACTATTACGAGGATCCTGGGTTATGAACCAGTGAAGAACAATCTTTTCGGAAATGACTTTGATGTAGAATCCTTGCGTTATATCGCATTCTCCAACGAAGTGCCCTTTGAAGTGGGTGCAGGAACCATTGAGAGGAATAATGTTGAGGTCCCTGTTTTTGAGATCAAGGCTCCCAATACTGCCATTTTTGCGGATAAGATGAAGACCTATGATCAGTTCATCGATAAGGATTATGCTTTGCAGGTCGGATCATTGAGCGAACCCACCATTAGTGGAAACTGGAAATAAGGAATCATTCATTGAGTTGATCGATCGGTCTCTTGAAGGTACCGATCCCAAGATATGCCACCTGTCCATTCTTCTCCGGAAGGATGGACTTTCTTTTTCTCTCATCCGAAAGGATCTGAAAAAAGTGATCCTTTTGGGACATCATCCCGGACATGATCTTCCGGAGCTCCTTCGGGAATTAGCCGATCAGATCACTGAACCCTACGGCTCTGTCTCCGTTTCTCTTCTTACCGATCAATTCTTTCTGACCCCACAATCCCTTTCGGGGGATGAGCCGATGAAGGTGATTCGTCAGGTCCTGAAGAATGCCAATGGAACCAAGGAATTGGAAGGAGAGGATCTGCTGATCGGTTACGAGGATCCCCTGGAATTGAAGGAAACCGTTAGGTCTCTCTTTGGACCTGAGACCCTTTTTGCCCCTCAGGCCTACTTCTCTATCGGACATTGGCTCTCACAGAGCAAGTACAAACCCGGTTTCAGTGTCTATGCCTCGTGGTTTCATGGGCAGTTGGAGATGCTAGCAGGTGATGGAGGGAAGCTTTTGTTCTACAACATCTTTCCGGTCATCGAATCCTCTGATGCAGGATATTTCATTTTGAATGCTTTTGAGCAACTTGGAATCAACCCCCATAAATATGGCATCACCTTGGGAGGACCTTCGGCCAACCAGGCATTTGAGGATTTCCTGAAACAATACATCCATCAGGTCGACTGGTTGGATTCCTTTAATGGGATCCAGTTCTCACCGGAGATCACTAAATCCCAACGCAGAGCCTTTGCTCCGCTATTTCTACAGTTCTCATGCGTATTGTAAGTGGTAAGTTTCGTGGCAAGATCATCGTTGCCCCAAAGAATCTGCCTGTTCGGCCCACCACGGATATGGCCAAGGAGTCCCTTTTCAATATTCTCAACAATTATTACCATTTCGATCAGGTCGAGGTTCTTGACCTTTTTGCCGGTACCGGTAATATCACCTACGAATTCGGATCTCGTGGAACAGAGTCCATTACCGCAGTGGATCTTGATCGCGACTGTACCCGATTCATTCGCAAGACCTCAGAAGCCATGGGTCTTGATTCTGTCAAGGTCTATCAGGAGGATGCGATCCAATTTCTCAAAAAGGCCTATCAGACCTGGGATATCATCTTTGCAGACCCTCCCTACGACCACCCTCAGGTGGAACAGATCCCGGATGTGGTACTGGATCGTGAATTATTGAAGGAAGGAGGAATGCTGGTCCTGGAACATAGTGAGGATCATGATTTTTCCGATCACCCCGGATTCTATGATTCCCGGAAATACGGAAGGGTTCACTTTACCCTCTTCATTCCTGAATCGGATCAGGAATGATCCTCCAGAAATCTCTTGAACTTTCGGAATGCTCTGGCCCGGTGACTCATCTGGTTCTTTTCATCCAGTGTCATTTCGGCAAATGATCGGGTTTCACCTTCCGGAACGAAGATAGGATCATAACCAAAGCCTTTTTCTCCCCTCTTAGTAGGGGATATTCTCCCCTTTACCTCGCCTTCAAAGGTCCATTCACCGTTACCCGATACCAAAGCGATGACCGTCCTGAATCGAGCAGAGCGATCCTCCGTTCCAGATAGGTTTTCAAGTAAAAGGTCCATGTTCTTTTCCGGATCCTTTTCCGGTCCGGCATACCGGGCAGAAACAACTCCGGGTTCACCATTGAGAGCTTTGACCTCCAGTCCTGTGTCATCCGCAAAACAGGGCATTCCGGTTTTCTCAAATACGTATCGAGCCTTAGCAAGCGCATTTCCCTCAAGAGTGGGCTCTTCTTCAGGAATATCCTCAACGATGCCCACTTCCTTCAATCCAATGACCTTCGTACCCTGAGGAACAAGAGCCATGATCTCATGAACTTTGTTGGGGTTTCCGGTGGCGAAGATCAAGGTCATAGGGTAAGGTTTCTATGGGCTCTTTGAATGGCCAGACGATCCTTGAAATCGATCCATCCCTGACCACCGATCTTTCTCGCCATATTGTCGAATTGACGGAGAAGAGTGACGTTGTAAATTCCCTTTAATTTGGTAAATGGCGAGGGATCCATGCTTCGTAGAGCCAATGAGTAACTTCCCTCGACATAGGTGTTGTAGTGCCACCATCCCGAAGGCATGAACAAGGTCTCACCTGGTTGGATCAGGGCCTTTATTCCTTTGACATTCTTGAGGGCAGGCCATTTATCAAAATCGGGGTTATCCATATCGATGTCCTCGATATTATGTACCGCAAAAGGAACACGATAAAGGTCTTTTGAGTATTTGGGGTGAAACAGGATGGCAGACTTGGGGGCATGGAATTGAGTCAGAAAAACATGTGAAAGGTCCAGATCGTAATGGAGGAAGACCTTGCTATCCTTACCACCAAAGAACATCATGGGGAACTTCGTCAGCACATTTGGAGCAATTTCGGGTGGAAAGAAATCTCCACATAACTCAGGAACATTCTTGAAGATGTTAAAGAGGAATATTCTAAGATCTGTTGGTTTTTCTTCAATGAGATCCAGATATTCTGTGAAGGTCATTCTTGCGACGGGTTCATTGACCTTCTTAGTGTAATCGACCTTTGAATTGTCATACAGCGGTACCATGGTGTCCCCTGCCACTTTTCTGAAGTGATCCAACGACCATTTGTCCAGCGCCGGCCAACCCTTGGCGAAATCTTCAATGATCACGGGAATCTTTGGACGAAGAAATTCCTTTTCAAAGGTTTTGCGGTCAATTCCTTTAATTCGTTGGATGGATTCCAATTCAAAGCTCATGGGCTCAAAGATTCAAACAAGTGGACAAAAGTAAGATTCAGGACG